>JALYHF010000174.1 GCA_030776745.1 Actinomycetota bacterium
GGGCGCGCGTGGTCTTCGGCAAGCCATCCGTGGTCCAGGAGAGGAACCCCCACGACCCGCTGGTCGACATGAGGCGCGAGTACCCGGGCTACGAGAACAACCTCGCCATCGTCGAAGCCGTGGCCGGCGACCCTGACGCCCTCTTCAGGTTCCTCCCCGAGCGGACCCTCGCCGCCTTCGAGCGCTACCGGAGCCACTTCTGAGCTCCGAGGCCGGGGCGGAACCGGTCCGGGCGCGAGCCCAGGCGGCGACCAGGGCGGCCAGAAGAAGGAGGACGAGGGGCTCGGTGCACAAGCGGGAAGCGGGTGTTCTCGCCCACCTCCACGGCGTTGCTCAGCACCGTCACGTAAGCGACGGTGGACCACAAGAAGGCCAGTGCCAGCGGAGGGATCCCCTGGCCGCCTCGGCGCCTGCCCGGCCACAGCGCCCACGCCCCGCCCACCAGCGCCACGGCGTACTGCAGCACGGCGAGCCAGGCAGTACGGCCGGGCCCTGGCGGTACTGGAGCCGGGCCTCGGGGAAGCCGGAGTAGACGGTCTCGCCGCTGCTCACCACGCCGTACACGACCACGTTGTAGCAGCGGTCGCCACCAACGCCCATCGCTCCTCCTCCGGCAGCTGAAAGGTCGTGATCTTGGCCAGGCTCACCCCGAGCGAGGAGCTGGTGGTGAAGCTGCCGGCCACGCGCAGGTTGTTGACGTGGACGGCGAGGATGGGCAGGAGGGCCACGGCGGAGACGGCCACCACCCTCCTCCAGTCGGCCTGGCGGCGATGGACGACGAGCACCGCCGCCCAGGCCAGGAACCACAGCGGGTGGAACAAGCTCCGGGTGAGCACGAGCACGGCGAGCACGGCCAGGAACAGGGCGGCGTCCCGCAGGGGCTGACCATGAAAGCCAACGTGAGCACCACCGCGACCTTGGGGCTCAGGCCCACCCGCCGGAGCACGGCGTAGAGGGACAGGGCCATGACCAGCCCCATGGCCAGGTAGGCGGCCTGGAAGAGCGGGACCTCTCGGTCGCGGCCGCGGCCGCCGGCGCCGGTGTCAGCCGGCCGCGCTCTGCCCGCTGGTCATCTGGTCGTAGATCCACCGGTAGGTGTTCTCGATGCCCTCTTCCAACGTCACCGAGGGCTCCCAGCCGAGCAGCTCCGAGATGAGGGTGTTGTCGCTGTTCCTGCCTCGGACCCCCACCGGCGCGTCGAGCTTGTAGTTCCGCCGGACCCTGATGCCGGCCAGGGCCTCGACGATGTCGACGAGCTCGTTGATGGTGACCAGCTGCGAGCTGCCGAGGTTGATGGGCTCCACGATGTCGCTGGCCATGATCCGCCTGGTACCGAGGACGCAGTCACTGATGTACATGAAGCTGCGGGTCTGCTGGCCGTCGCCCCAGATCTCGATCTCGTGGCGGCCCGAGAGCTTGGCCTCGATCACCTTGCGGCACACGGCGGCGGGGGCCTTCTCCCGGCCGCCGTCGAAGGTGCCGTGCTCGCCGTAGACGTTGTGGTAGCGGGCCATCCGGGCGGTGAGGCCGAAGTCCTCCCGGAAGTGGCGGCACATCCGCTCGCTGAACAGCTTCTCCCAGCCGTAGCCGTCCTCGGGCATGGCCGGGTAGGCGTCGCTCTCCTTGAGAGCCGTGACCTCGGGCGAGGTCTGCTTCTCGGCGGCGTAGACGCAGGCCGAGGACGAGAAGAAGTACCGGTCGATGCCGGCCTCCCGGGACGCCATGAGCAGGTGGGTGTTGATGAGCACCGACAGCATGCACAGGGCTTTGTTGTTCTCGATGAACCCCATGCCGCCCATGTCGGCGGCCAGGTTGTACACCTCACTGGCACCGTCGAGCGCCTGGCGGCAGGCGTCGATCTCCCGCAGATCGAGCTGGCGGTTGTCGGCTTCGGGATGGCGCTGGTACCACTCCGACGGCGGCTTGACGTCGACCGACCTCACGGTGCGGCCCTCGCTCAGCAGGTCGGCGACCAGATGGCCGCCTATGAACCCTCCACCACCGGCTACGACGACGACCTCGTCGGTCACCTGCTCCCCTTTCAAACGGGCCAGTCCCGCACCATAACGCGTGCCCCGACCTCCGAGGACGGAGCGTGCCGGCCTCGCTCCAGGAGCTCAGATCACGAGTCCCGAGTTGTTGGCCCACTCGCTCATCAAGAACCCTTGCAGGACGGCGCCGGCGATGACGATGCCCTGGTGGAGGCCAGGCCGCCCCGCCGTGACCCGCGCCGCCACCACGTAGAGCGGGAACACCACCGCGGTGTAGCGCAACGTGCCGGCGAACGGCCCGCCGTAGGCCAGTGGCAGGACGACCGAGACGAGCACGAACAACGCGTACGCCACGCCGAACTTGCGCAGGAAGGCGATGAAGAAGACCAGCACGCCGAGCACGTACCAGGCGGCGAAGCGGTGGAAGACGTCCTCGGTCCAAAGGCTTTGCCACAGATGGGAGAACGGGTTGCGCAGAGTGTTCCCCCACGCCGTGACCTGGATGTGCGTGAAGGCCAGGGCGTCACCGGTCAGCCTCTCGTTGAACCACATCCACACGCCGACGCCCGCCGGCAAGAGGGCCAACGCCAAGAGGTCGGGCCTCAGCCGGCGCGGCGAGAAGCGGCGTTGCTCGAGGTACAGCCACAGCAGGGGGACGGCGGCGAAGACGCCCGGGCCCCGGCTCAGCGCCAGCAAGAAGCCGAGCGCCCCCACCGTCCACCACCGCTCGGTGCGGGCGTAGTAGAAGCACATGATCACCAAGGCGAGGTACAGCGACTCGGTCAACATGGCCGAGAAGACGAAGCCGACAGGGGCGGCGAAGACGTAGGTCACCGCCCGCCTGGCCGTCGACACGTCGTCGTCGAGGCTGACCAACCGGTAGAGGAAGACGCAGGCGACGATGAGGGCGGCGTTGGAGACGATCAGCCCACCGACGAACGGGCTGCCGACAACCCATCCCAGCCAGCGGGCGAGCAGCGGGTAGAGCGGGAAGAAGCCGTAGTTGGCGAAGGGGCCTAACAGCGCGCCGGGCTTGTAGCCGAACTCGGCGATGGTCAGGTACCACCCGGTGTCCCACTCGCCCCAGACGTCGAGGAACGGGAAGCCCGAGAACGTCGGCCCGACGCCCAGCGGTCGGGGGCGCAGCACCGGCCCCGGCGTGATGGCGCGGGACACCAGGCCAACGGCGGTCAGGGCCACCCTCGACACCACGAACACGACGGCCAGGTCGACGGCGTGGCGTCGCCAGGTCGGCGCCCCCACCTGCTCCTGTTCGGGAGCGCCCTCGCCCGCTACCTCCCCGTCAGGCTCCGGGGCCGGTCCCGACGAGGACCCCTCCTTCTCCGACCGCTCACGATCCTTCACCACCGCCCAAGGCTGCTGCACCAGCACGACGGCGTCGAATCACCACCCACCAGGGCTTCGATCCGGCGTCCGGCCACACGACGGCCACGAGGGCCCCGGCGGTGACCGCTGCGAGCAGCGCGGTGGCGTAGCCGGCCAGCACGGTGTGCTTGACCAGCTCGTAGTAGCCGTCGCCCACCAGCGCGACGAGCACCTGGCTCAGCGCGGTGCCGGCCAGCAGGTAGCAGACCGCTCCCAAGGCCCGCCCCCGAGGGCCCGAGGAGCGCCGGAAGAGCAAGACGGCCCCGACCACCAGGGCCACCACCCAGAGGAGCGGCAGCAAGGGCCAGCCGGCCCGGCCCAGCCCGCCCAGCAGCCGTTCGGTCGGGTTGGGGCGCGGCGCCAGCAGCTCGTCCGCCGAGCGGGGATCCGTATAGTTGGACAGGTAGGGCGTGCGCAGCTGGGAGACCGCCTCGGCACCGGCCCGCAGCAGAGGCCCCCAATGTCGGGGGTGGGCGGCCAGGTAGGTGAGCAGGTCCCGACGGTCGACGACGCGCTGGAACTGGCGGTACTCGGCGTCCTGTTCCTTGGCAGCCTTCTCCACGGCGAAGTACCCCGTGCCGCGGTAGCGCAGCAGACCGGTGGGGGCGCCGAGCTCGCGCAGGGTCGACTCGGGGTCGGGGGAGTCAACGAGCAGGGTCTGGAACATCAGGTTGTGCTTGTTCACCTCCGTGTAGAAGGGCGGCTGCCCTACGACGTTGGCTCCCGCTATGACCAGCAGCACCGCGCCCGCCGTCGCCGGGACCGCCCGGCCCTTCCACGTGCCTCGCAGGGGCCCGACGTCCACGGTCCTCGACAACAGGACGGGCGACACCAGTACGGCGAACACGAAGGTCTGGGTCTTGGCCAGGACCAGGAAGGCGGTGGCGGCGACGACGGCGAGGAGCGCCGGCAAGGGGCTACGGCCGGTGCGCACGTACCAGGCCGTCGCCGCTACCAGGGCCAGGAGCCCGAGGAAGGCCGCCGGCTCGCTGAACGGCGACACGAAGTAGGTGACGAAGGTGACGTCGGCCAGGAGGGCACCGGCGAGCAGGGTCGTCACCGCCCGGGCCCGGCGGGAGCCGGGCAGCGCCAGGTACAGCGCCGCCAGGAGCAGGCCGAACACCGCCGAGTGCACGAGGCCCAGAGCACGAAGGTCGAAGCCGGAGTGGGCGCCGTACCGCAGCCGGTAGGCCCACAGCGCCGGCCGGACCAGCCACTCCTGTGACGAGAAGTACGCCAGGTGGGGCAAGCAGCCGAACGGTTGGGGGTCGTAGAGCAACACCAGCGGGCTAGCGATCGCGTCCACGCTCTTGAGCAGCCGGAAGTGGCACATCAGGCGGAAGCCGTCGCCGTTGTCGGCCAACCCGATGTCCCGGCCCCAGAACAGCTGCAGCAGCGCCCCGAGCGTGGCCAGGAGGCCCAGCCCGGCGGCCGTACCCAGCTCACCCCTCGTGCGCCGGCCACGGCGCCGGACGGGACGGCGCTCGGACTCGGGGGAGTTCACGTCTCCGTTCGGCATCTCGTGGTCCGTCTCGGGAGATGGTGGCCGGGGTAGGCGTTCGGGCGCCGGCATGAGAGCCAGTGTCCCGGGACTCTAGGGGGGCAGCCCGGGCCCCACCGCGCAGGCTGGTGCTCAACCGGGCTGACCGGCCTGCCGATGGCATCCCCGCAGAGCCCCTCCGTGGTCGGGGGGCCCGAACCGAGCGAGCGTGATGTTCAAACTGAAGCGTGCCGTCACCGCGGTGACGGCCCTCGTGGCCCTCAGCGCCTGCACTCAGCAGCCGTCGTCGGCCCAGGTGCCGCCGGCGACGGCGGACCGCCAGCCGGCCGGTGTGGCCCAGCGCCCGGAGCGGCCGCTGCCGTCCAACGACCATCGCCGGGGGATGGTGTACGACGGGCTCCGACCAGGCCGTCGCGACGGCCCCTGCGCGCGGGGCTACCAGGTCGGCCCCGAGACCGATGGCCGCCGCTGCTCGCCCGGGCCCGACCCTGCTCCCGAGGGGATCGACGTGCGACAGCGGAGGGCGGCCACGGCCCTCGCCGAGGAGACCACGGCGAGGACCGCCGCCGAGGGTCGGGGGTCCATCCTCTGCCTCGGCGACGGCGTGGGCGGCAACCGGGTCCAGGCGGTGTACGCCGTGGCCTCGGACAAGGCCGACCGGTTCGCGTCCGTCGCCCCGCTCATCCGCCAGTGGGCCGTCGCCACCGACGGCGTGTTCAGTGCCAGCGCCGCGGCCACGGGCGGCGACCGCCACGTTCGCTGGGTCACCAACCCCGACTGCACGCTGTCGGTGCTCAAGGTGGTCCTGTCCCCGAGCGGGGACGACAACATGGCCAACACCGAAGCCGAGCTGGCGTCCATGGGGCTCAACCGATCGGACCGCAAGTACCTGGTGTGGACCGACGCCAACGTGTACTGCGGGATCGCCGGGCTCTACGTCGACGACCGCCCCGGCGCCGACAACCCGAACAACGGGGCCGCGCCGGCGCTCGTGACCCGGGTCGACAACGGCTGCTGGGGGCTCGCCGAGTCGGTCGAGGCCCACGAGCTGATGCACAACCTGGGTGGGGTGCAGCCATCGGCGCCCCACGCCAGCGCCGCCTACCACTGCTCCGACGAGGCCGACCGCATGTGCTACAAGGACGGCCCCCTGGTGGTGCTCAGCGCCACCTGCCCGAGCGGCGCCGAGGGCCAGTTCGACTGCGGGCACGACGACTACTACAGCACCGCCCCCAGCCCCGGCAGCTACCTGGCGACCCACTGGAACACGGCCGACAGCTCGTTCCTCACCACCACGCCACCCCTGACGGCCGCCGCCCGCTACACCGCCCTCACCCCGGCCCGCATCCTCGATACCCGCTCGGGCCAGGGCGCGCCGGCGGCGGCGGTGGGCCCGGGAGCGACCGTGGCGCTGACCGTCACCGGGCGGGGCGGCGTGCCGGCCACGGGGGTGAGCGCGGTGGTGATGAACGTGACGGTGACCCAGCCCAGCGCCCCCAGCTACCTCACCGCCTGGCCCGCCGGCCAGCCCCGTCCCACCGCGTCCAACCTCAACTACCTGGCCGGCCAGACGGTGCCCAACCTGGTGGTGGCCAAGGTGGGCACCGGGGGCGGCGTCAGCTTGTACAACGCCGCCGGCTCGACCCATGTGGTGGCCGACGTGGTGGGCTGGTTCGGCGACGAATGACCCCAGCGCCTCCACCAGGAGCCTGACGAGGGGGCCGTCGGCCGGAAGGAGCGGGTGTGGTCGTCGTGATTTCGACTACACAGGCGCCATGGCTGCCCGCGGCGGTTGCTCCGCTCCTCCCAGCCGTCTCCCTCTGCTCCTCGTCCTCTCCTACGCCCTACTGGCGGTGGCCTGGGTCGTGGGCAACCCGGCCGGGGCCGCTCCCGACGAGACCGCCCACTACCTGAAGGGCCTGGCCGTCGCCGGCGGCCAGCCAGCGGGTCGTCCGGTCGACCTTGCGCCGTCGCCCGGCGACTCGAGACGAGAGGCGTGGATGAAGCGGACGACGAGGGGCGTCGACGTGCCGGCCGGCCTCTCCCCCGCCGGACTGCAGTGCAACGCCCTGCTGCCCTTGGAGTCGGCCGGGTGCCAGGTGGCGGCGCGCCCGCCGGACCAGCCGTCGAAGGGACTCACCCACGTCGGCACCCACCAGCCCCTGCTCTACGTCGTCCCCGGCCTGCTGGCCCACGCCGCCCACGAGCCGGTCACCGCCATCCGGCTGGGGCGGCTGGGCAACGCCGCCACCTGCCTGGCCCTCCTGGCCCTGGCCGTCTCCGTCCTCTGGGACCGGGGCGCCGGCGCCCTGTCGGTGCTCGGGCTCGTCCTCGCGGTTACGCCGATGGTGGTCTTCCTCTCCTCCTCCTTGACGCCGAGCGGCCCGGAGGTGGCGGGCGGGATCTGCTTCTTCGCCGCCCTGCTGCGGCTGGGACGGCCGGCCACCGACACTGGCCCGGTCTGGGCCGTGCTGGCCGTGAGCGGTGTCGTCCTGGCGTCCAGCCGCTCCCTCGGTCCCCTGTGGGTGGTGCTGCTCGCTCTGGTGGCGGTCGCCACCCACGGCGCCAAGGAGTCCTGGCGAACCGTACGGGCCGGTGGCCGGCGGGCGGTCTGGGCGTGGGCCGCCGTCGCAGTCGCCGTGGCCGCCAGCGTCGCGTGGGAGCTAGCCGTGCAACCGCACGGCCGCATCGACACCGCCCACCTCCGACACCTGCTGGTGCCGTCCGTGCGCCAGCTCCCGGAGATACTCAAGCAGCAGATCGGGGTGTTCGGCTCGCTCGATGCCGCCATGCCGCCCATCGCCTACCGGTGCTGGTCGTTGGCGCTCCTGGTGCTCGTGGTGCTGGCCGCCCGGGTGGCCCCTCGGCGCCCGCGGGCCGTGCTCATCGCCCTGCCGCTCGCTGTGGCCGCCCTCACGGTGGCGGTGGCCGCCGTGAACCGCAGCCAGACGGGGTTCGGCATGCAGGGCCGTTACGTCCTGGCCGTGGCCGTGGCCGTCCCGCTGCTGGCCGGCGAGCTGCTGTCCCGCCACCGGCGGGCCGACGCCGTCCTGCCCCCCCGGGCGCTGTTGTCCCTGGGCCTGGCGCCGGCGGCCGGCCTCCACGCCCTGGGGTGGTACGCCAACGCCCGACGCTCGGCCACGGGGACCGACGTCGGTTGGCTGTTCATCGGTCGCAGCGAGTGGAGCCCCGGTGTCGGCTGGTATCCCCTGGTGGCGCTGGTGGCGCTGGCCGCCGCGCTGATGGCG
>JALYHF010000175.1 GCA_030776745.1 Actinomycetota bacterium
CCGCCTTCGTCGTCGACGTGTTCTCCCGGCGCATCGTGGGCTGGCGGGTGGCCACCACGCTCAAGGCCAGTCTCGCCCTCGACGCGCTGGAGATGGCCATCTGGTCTCGGCACGAACCACTCGACGGACTCGTCCATCACAGCGACAGGGGCGTGCAGTATCTGGCCATCGTCTACACCGAGCGGTTGGCGGCCGAGGGCGGAGTGACCTCCGTGGGCTCGAGAGGCGACAGCTTCGACAACGCCCTGGCCGAGTCGGTAATCGGCCTCTACGAGGCCGAGCTGATCTTCAACCGAGGGCCGTGGCGATCGGCGGAAGCTGTCGAGCTGGCGACGTTGACCTGGGTCCACTGGTGGAACACCACGAGGCTGCACTCAGCGATCGGCGATGTTCCACCTGTCGAGTTCGAGGCCGCTCACTACGCTCAGCAACAGCCGCCTGTGGCGGCCGGTGTCCACTAAACCGAGCCTCCATCAGACCCGGGGCGGTTCAGCGCTGTTGGAGTTCGGGAGGAGCACCCAGAGCCGTCGATAGGTGCGCCCCGGGCTTTGGGCGTCTCGATCGGGCGGACCCGCTCGAGACTTCCGCTTCTGTGCGGGTTGCCCCGATAGGACGCGGAATGACGACAACTCCGGTACGGGAGGTCGAGCGACGCAAAATAGCGGGCATTCGGGGCCCTCTCTGTCGGCGGGCATGTCCTTGCAGCCCTTCGCACGGAGGAAGCTCACGAGTATTGGGCACTGAGGCGCTGCTAGCACTGGCCTGAGGCTCTGGGGGCGGACCCGTCAGCCAAAGAAGTTGCGCCGGATTCGTTCCAGCAAGGGCTGCGGGCGCGACTCACCGTCCAGTTCCGCCAGGCGGGCCTCGCGCCGGATCAATCGCTGCTCCATCACCGTCGCCAGCTCCTCCAGCCATTCCGGGTGGGCCAGCAACAGCGGCTCGTACTGCTGTCGACCGATCTCGTAGACGACGGTCTCCTCCACCGACCGGACGGTGGCGCTCCGCTTGTCGCCCGTCAGCAGCGCCATCTCGCCCACCACCTCGCCGCGGCCCATGGTCTCGACCAGCCAATCGGTGCCGTCCTCCTTGCGCAGCCGGACCTCGACGTGACCTTCGCCGACCAAGAACAGCGATGTGCCCTCATGGCCCTCCACGACGAAGCGCTGGGTGGGGCCGAGCAACAACGGCCGGGCGCCGAGGGCCAGCGCGTGCACGTCGTCTGCCGACAGCATCCGGAAGATGGGGACCGCGGCCAGCAGCCGTTCGATCTCCTCCGTGGTGGGCTCGCGGGCGATGGCCGGCTCGACCACCGTGAGGCTGGGACCGAGCCCGTCCTGGCGCTGGAGGACCGGCACCCGAGCTCGGTCCCGCGCGTAGGCTTCCAGCAGGCTCGCCTCGGCCGGGACGCATTGCGCGCCGGCGTGGTCCATCAGCCCACGGCCCTTGGCCCAGTCCGCCACCGCGTTCATCGATGCCCGGTACTGGTTGCATGCCGTCGGGTAGAGACCCTGCTGGCCGGCGAACCCCACGCGCTGCCACAGCACGACCTCCCTCGCCGGCGGCGGCAGGAAGCCCAGCTCCGGGAAAGCAGCGGCCGCCTGACGCATCACGGCTCGCTCGGCGTCCCGGAACACGCGTTGCCAGGTCTCTTGTGAGTTGAAACGGTTCGGGCCGGCCAACTCGATGGCGTGCTTCAGATCCTCGTGGTGGACGTGCAGAAACCGGAGAGTGGCGTCTCGCTTCCGCAGGAGGTTGAGGACCGACACTGGTCCCGCGCGGGGGCTGCCGAAGCCCGGGAAGCTCATGCGGCGCATGCCCCAGACCGCCCTCCAGGCCTGGGGGTTGACGCGCCGGCGGATCTCGGCGAAGACGTCACTCTCCTCGAATGCCGCCCGCTCACGCGGATCGAGGAGGTCGCCCACGTCGTCCCGCACCGCCTCGAAGATCCCGATGCAGGTGATCAGCTCGAGGTAGACGCCAACCCGCAGCAGCCAGGCTGGATCGGTCAGGTGGTACTCCTTGCCGACGATGTCGGAGACCAGGGCGGCTGTGTAGAGCGCGGCCTTGTCGCCGCCGATCTTCAGCACGGAGTACCAAGGGTGATAGGCGGCGCCCGGGTCCGGAACGCCGGCCTCAGCGGCCTGGCGCGCGGTGTCGACGGCAACGAGCCGGTCGACGACCCGCTGGTAGAGCGAACCAAGGTTGCGGACGTCGCAGGCATCGAGCCACGCCGCGTCGGAGGCGACGACGGCGCCGTCTCGTATGGCCCGGAGCTCGACCCGGACCCTGCGCATGAAGCCGGCTGTGAAGCCGAGCTCGACGCTCGTCAGGTCGCGCTCGGGCCGTAGCTCGAGGCGCTGGCGAGGCTGGGAGGTGAGCTCGATGGGAAGCCGCTCCCATCCAGGTAACGGCGTGTCGTCGATGACGACCGTGGCCTCCACCGCAGCGTCGTCGGGGAGGCCTGACACCTCGAACAAGAGAACGGCCCGGTTGTCCCTTTCTTCGCCAGTCACGAGCGTGACGTTGTCACTCGAGCCCAGGCCGGGGCGGGTGTCTTCGTCGTGCGGTCGGCGTCCGGGAACGAACGGCACGATGCGGCAGTTCACGCCGTCATGATCCACCATCCCTCCCGCGGTCGTGACGTCGCCGTTGAGCTGCCCCACTACCGCCACGCGGCGACCACCTCCGCGCCGTCCCGCTGGGGCCTCATGGGCGACGCGGGCCATGCGAGGGTGGAGCGGGTCCCGAAGATGAGGAGCCGGTGGCGTCACGGCGCGCTTGCTACTGGACGACGCCGAGTTAGCGGCGTGAGGAGCGGGCACACAACGCGTTCGCGGTTGGTCCGTGACCCAGCCCGCAACCGTGCCCTCGTGCACCTTGAGCCCGGCGAACAACACCGCGGTGCCGTGGCGGCGGTACTCGAACTCTCGACGCACGGCATGCCGGGGATGGCCGGACCGATGGGGTTGGTGCGGCTCTTGGCCTGCATGCCGGACTTCTCGTCGACCGACCACACCACGGCGTTCTCCGGCGGATTGAGGTAGAGCCCGCACACGTCGCCCGCCCCCTCCCAGAAGTGGGGGTCGTGGCTGGTCCTCCACGACTCGACCTGCCAGGGCTTGAGGTCCAACGCCTTGCAGATGCGCACACCTGGGATGCCGAGATGGGCACGCCGTGGGCGGCCATGGCCTCGGCCAGCGCTTCCATCGTTCCAGCGCGTCGCCCCTTCGGGAGGGGGCTCGGTCACCGTCTTGACCAACAACAACACGTCGTCGTGGTCGTACATGCACGGACGCCCCCGCCGCTCCTCGTCCTCCAGGCCGGCAAGCCCGAACTCGTCGTAGCGAGCCCGCCACAGCCCGACTTGGTTGTAATGCAGGTCGACCAGGGCCGCGATGTCGCGGTTGGTCATGCCGTCGGCCGCCAGCAGGACAATCCGGGCCCGCCTGGCCATACGGGCTTCGACTGTTCCCGACCGCG
>JALYHF010000176.1 GCA_030776745.1 Actinomycetota bacterium
CCTCGGACCCGGAGGTGCGGCCGAGCGAGCTGGCCCGGCGCCGGGCCGGCGAGGTGGCCGCCGCCGCCGCCGCCCTGCGCCTGAGCGGCCACCGCCTCCTGGGCTACGCCGACGGCGAGGTCGACAACACCCGCGAGCTGCGGGCCGAGATCGTGGGGATCGTCCGTCGGCTGCGCCCGCAGGTCGTGGTCTGCCCGGACCCGACGGCCGTCTTCTTCGGCTCTCGCTACTTCAACCATCGTGACCACCGGGTGGTCGGGTGGGCCACGCTCGACTCCGTGTTCCCGGCCGCCTCGAGCCCGCACTACTTCCCGGAACAGGGCCCGCCCCACCACGTAGCCGCCGTGTACCTGTCGGGCACCCTGGAGCCCGACGCCTGGGTGGACGTCACCGACACCATCGAGGCCAAGGCCGAGGCGCTGCTGTGCCACGAGAGCCAGCTGGGCGAGACCGGGGAGTGGCTGCGACAGGTGGTGCGCCAGCGGGCCGAGGAGGGGGGGCGGGTGGCCGGCGTGGCCTACGCCGAGGGGTTCCGGCTGCTCACTCTGGCCGAGTGACGGCCTCCTGGCCGCCCGTGCCGTCCGCCCCGGTGCCCTCGGGGGCTCGCTCGGCGATGGCCCGCCACTCGCCCATGGCTCGCAGCACGAGCACGGCCACCACGGCCACCCCACCGGCGCCGGCCAGGGCCCCCACGAGGGCGCCCACGCCGCTGGCCGTGGAGCAGTCGCCCTCGCACTGCAGGTTCACGAACGACGATCCGATCAGGCTGCCGCACACGCCGGCCACCAGGATGGCGAAGAAGGCCAGTGCTCGGGCCCGGGTGGAGGGCAGGGCCGACAGTGGGCGCTGGTCGCTCGGGGCCATCGTCTCCACTCCTTCCCCGTGGCGCCCTCGGCCCACGCCCTGCTCGTCGACCTCGCTCACGTCCGCGTCCCTCGCCGGGCACCCTGCCACAATCGAGCGGTGACGCCGGTTCCGGCCATCCTCCACGTCGACATGGACGCCTTCTACGCCTCGGTGGAGGTCCTCCGCGACCCATCCCTCGCCGGCCGGCCGGTGGTCGTGGGTGGGAGCGGCGACCGAGGGGTGGTGGCGTCGTGCTCCTACGAGGCTCGGGCCTATGGCATCCATTCGGCCATGCCGTCGGCTCGGGCCCGGCGCTTGTGCCCACATGCCGCCTTCGTCCCCGGGAGCTTCGGGCTCTACGCCGACTACAGCAGGCGCATCCACGAGGTGTTCGCCTCCTTCACGCCCCTGGTGGAGGGCGTCGCCCTGGACGAGGCCTTCCTCGACGTGGGCGGAGCCCGGCGACTGTTCGGGCCGCCGGCGGACATCGCCCGAGCGGTCCGGGGCCGCATCCGGGGAGAGCTGGGCCTCGGTTGCTCCGTCGGCGTCGGGGCGTCGAAGCTGATGGCCAAGTTGGCGTCGAAGGCGGCCAAGCCCAAGGCCTCGTGGCGCGGACCGGTGCCCGGAGCCGGGGTCGTCGTGGTCCCGAGCGGCGGTGAGCTGGCCTTCTTGCACCCGCTTCCCGTCTCGGCCCTATGGGGAGTCGGCCCGGCCACCCGGGAGAGGCTGGGGCGCCTCGGGGTGGCCACCGTGGCCGACCTCGCCGCCCTCCCACTGGCCACGCTGGTGGGCTGCCTCGGCACCGCCGCCGGACATCACCTGCATGCCTTGGCGTGGGGCCGGGACCACCGTCCGGTGGAGCCGGCCAGAGCGGTCAAGTCGGTGGGGCACGAGGAGACCTACGCCCACGACCTGGTAGACCCGTCCGAGCTGCGCCAGGAGGCGGTCCGGATGGCGGACGCCGTGGCCAGCCGGCTGCGGACGTCCGAGCTGGCCGGGCGGACCGTCACCGTGAAGGTGCGCTTCCACGACTTCTCCACCATCACCCGGTCCCTCACCCTGGGCGGGGCGGTCGACACCGGCCCCGAGGTGGCGCGGGTGGCCATCTCGCTGCTCGACCAGGTCGACCCGAGCCTCGGCGTCCGGCTGGTGGGCGTGAGCGTGTCCAACCTGGCCTCCGGCGCCGCTCGCCAGCTGAGCCTGACCGACGCGATGGCGCCCACCTGGCCCGAGGCGTCCAAGGCCGTGGACCGGATCCGCAGCCGGTTCGGGCCGGCCGCCGTCGGCCCGGCCACCCTGGTGGGCCAGGGGGGCATCGGGGTCCGCAGCCAGGGGGACCAGCAGTGGGGCCCGCGGGGCCGACAGGACCGATGAACCAGTTGGGCCCTCGCGTTGTTGCACCGTCCCGGCATGCGCGAAGATGGGCCACGGCCGCGGGGGAGAGGGCGGCCGCAGAAGGGTCGCCAGAGTGCCGCTTTCGGAAGACGAGCAGCGCATCCTCCACGAGATCGAGCGCAGCTTCTACGAGCACGACCCCGCCTTCGCCCGTGGGGTCAGCAAGAACACCCTCTACCGCCACGCCGGGCGCAACTGCAAGTGGGCGGCGCTGGGCTTCACGGTCGGGCTCGTCGTCCTGGTGGCCTCGTTCGCGTCGAACCGGGTGGTCGGGTTCTTCGGCTTCCTCCTCATGCTGGGCTCCGCCCTGGTGTTCGAGCGCAACCTCCGCAAGATGGGGCGGGCCGGCTGGCAGGACGTCACCAAGTCGGTGCGCGACCGCGGCTTCCCGGACCTGTTGAGCGACACCCGCAAGCGCCTGCGGGAGCGCTTCCGCCGCGACGGGCAGTAGCAGCCCACCGCCCCGGGTCGATCAGGCGGCGCGCGAAGGCGCCCTTCGGCGGCCCGGGCGCCAGCCGCCGGCGGTGGGAGCGAGGAGCGGGCGAGGGTCGAGGGCCCGGCGGAGCCGTTGGGGAGCCGAGGCGGACGCCCGGAGGGCGGTTTCGACCATGGCCACCGAGCGGGCCGCCCGGACGGCGACCTCGGGGGCGACCGCAGCCCTGCCGTAGCTGGCGGCGGCGGTGTCCCTCGCCAGATCGGCCAGGGCGGCTGCCGCCGGGTCCGGGAGCGACAGCGCGGCCGCCGCCCGGCGGGCGTGCTCGTCGAGCGTGTCGGCCGGGCGGTGGGTGGCACCGGCCAGGCCCAACGCCTCTGTCGCCTCGGCCCACGCCACCTGGACCAGCTCGCCGGGGGTGGCCGCCGCCGC
>JALYHF010000177.1 GCA_030776745.1 Actinomycetota bacterium
AGCACGAGCGGCAACTCGTAGGCGATGAGCTGGCCGGCGGCCCGGAGGGCACCGATGAGCGAGTACTTGTTGGCGGAGGCCCAACCGGCCATGAGGATGCCGAGCACCGACAGCGACGAGACGGCCAGCGCGAAGAAGATGCCGGTGTCGAGGTCCTCCACCACGAGCCTGGGGCCGGCGGGAATGACGGCGTAGAGCAAGAAGGTGGACACCATGACCACGACCGGCGCGATGCCGAACACGAACCGGTCGGCCCGGGCAGGGAAGATGTCCTCCTTCTGGAGGAACTTGCCGGCCTCGGCCAGCACCTGGAGGCTGCCGTGGGGACCCGCCTCCATGGGGCCAAGCCGGCTCTGCATATGGCTCATCATCTTGAACAGGAACACGTAGACGAAGATGAGGGAGCCGACCGGGATGACGCCCAGGACGACGGCGACCTTGAGGGCGGTGGACTGCCAGTAGGCCAGGTCGACGGCGAACATCAGCCGGTCCTCACCGGTCGATGTCGCCCAGGATGAAGTAGAGGGAGGCCAGGATGGTGATGACGTCGGGCACGTATACGCCGCGCAGCAGCCACGGCGTGATCGAGATGTTGTTGAACGAGGCGCTGCGGATCTTGACCCGGAACGGCCCGAGCCCGCCCTTGCTCACGACGTAGTAGCCCATCTCCCCGAGCGGGTTCTCCGTGTGCACCCACGACTCGCCGGCCGGGACCTTGATGATGCGGGGCACCTTGGCCTGGATGGGGCCGGCCGGCAGCCCGTCGAGCAGCTGGTCGACGATCTTGCTGGCCTCCCTCGTCTCCTGCAGCCGCACCCAGTAGCGGGCGAAGGAATCGCCGTCGGGATGGGTCCAGACCTTCCAGTCGCACTCGCTCCACGCCAGCGGCGACTCCTCGTCCCGCCGCAGGTCCCAGTCCACCCCGCTGGCCCTGATGTTGGCCCCCGAGAGCCCGTACTCGAGCCCCACGGCGGGGGGGATCACCCCGATGCCCCGGGTGCGGGTCTGGAAGATCTCGTTGCCCATGAGGAGGTCTTCCATCTCTTCGCAGAAGGCGCGTATCCGCTTCATGGCGCCCTTGCACTCCTCCACCCAACCCCGGGGCAGGTCCTCCTTCAGGCCCCCGATGCGGTCGTAGTTGGGGTGGAAGCGCCCCCCGGTGGCCGCCTCCATGAGGTTGAGCACGAACTCGCGGTCGCGAAAGGCGTAGAAGACCGGCGTGAGGGCGCCCAGCTGCACGCCCATGTCGCCGAGGAACAAGGAGATGTTGGCGATGCGCGCCATCTCGAAGAAGATGGTGCGGATCCACTGGGCCCGGGGAGGGGCCTCGATGCCCATCAGGTCCTCGGCGGCCAGGATGAAGGGGACCTCGTTGGCGAAGTGCCCGAGCCAGTCGATGCGGTTGATCAGCGTGGTGACCTGGGGATAGGTCCGGACCTCGGTGAGCTTCTCGTAGCCCCGGTGCATGTAGCCGCACACCGGCTCGGCCCACACCACCTGCTCGCCGTCGAGTCGCACCACGATGCGCAGGGTGCCGTGGGTGGCCGGGTGCTGGGGACCGATGTTGAGGGTCATCCCCTCGGTCTCGAGCTCTACGTTCACTCGGGCGTCGGCCGCCTGGCCGGCGACGTAGGCGGCCTTCTGCCAGTCGGTGGTGACCGCCATCAGGCCTCCCCTGCCTCGCCCTGGGCCTCGCTCTCCCCTGGCATGGGCTCGACGTCCACCAGGCCGGGCCACGGCTTGACCTCCCGGGCCAGCAGCGGGAAGTCCTTGCGCAGGGGGTACCCCTCGAACTCGCCGGGGAGGTAGAGGTGGCGCAGGGCCGGGTGACCTTCGAAGGTGAAGCCGTACATCTCCCAGGTCTCCCGCTCGTGCCAGTCGGCACCCCGGTAGACGCCCACCCAGGACTCCACTCGAGGGTCGGCCTCGTCCAGGTCGGCCTTCAAGGTGACGCCGACCTTGCCCGCCGTCGAGTACAGGCGGGCGAAGACCTGGAACCGCGTGTCGCCCCCCGCCACCCCGGTCTCGAACCCCTCCTCACCGGCGTCGGCGTCGTCGCCCGTCTCGGCGCCGTCGTCCCGGTCCCAGACCTTGCGGCCGGACAGGCCGGGGTTGGGCATCCAGTCGAGGCCGGAGAGGAAGCAGAAGTAGTCCATGTCGAGTCGAGACCGGCAGGCCTCGGCGGCCCGGAGCCACGCCCTCCGGTCGACCCGGACCCAGACGTCCCCGCCGGAGACTTCGGAGCCGACGACGGCGTCGCCCAACTCCTCCTGCAGGGCCTCGAGCACGGCCTCACGCCGCGGGTCCTGAGGCGCCGCCTCGGCGTCGACCGCCGCTTGGGGCTGGGCGGGGGCCGACCCCTCGTCAGCCGCCGACGACAATGGGCTCACCCCTCCATCGTTCGGACATGTCCTCGTGGCCGATGCGCTCCTGGAGCAGGACGATGCCCTCGAGCAGCGCCTCGGGCCGCGGCGGGCACCCGGGCACGTACACGTCGACGGGGATGATCTGGTCCACGCCCTTGGTCACCGAATAGCTGTCCCAGTACGGCCCGCCGCAATTGGCGCACGACCCCATCGAGATCACGTACTTGGGATCGGGCATCTGCTCGTAGAGCCGGCGGATGGGCGGGGCCATCTTGTCGGTGACGGTTCCGGAGATGACGACCAGGTCGGCCTGGCGGGCGCTGGCCGGGAAGGGGATGACGCCGAGGCGCATGACGTCGTAGCGGGGCGACCCGAAGGCGGCGCCCATCTCGATGGCGCAACAGGCCAGCCCCCACTGGTAGACCCACAGGGAGTACTTGCGGCTGAGGTTCAGCAGGTGCGTGAGCGGCTTGGGGATGCGGCCCTTCTCGACTAGACCCACCGCAGGACTCCCTTGCGCCAGGCGTAGACCAGGCCCAAGGCCAGGATGACGATGAAGATCAGCATCTCCACCAGGCCGAACACCCCGAAGGACTCGAGGCCCACCGCCCAGGGGAAGATGAAGACGGCCTCGACGTCGAACATGACGAAGAGCAGGGCGAAGATGTAGTACCGCACCTGGCTCTGGGACCACCCCGTGCCGACGGGGTCCACGCCGCTCTCGTAGGAGATGTACTTCTGGGGCTGGGGCCGGGTGGGGCGAAGCAGGCTGGCCGCCCCCAGCATGGCCCCCACCAGCCCCACCGCGGCACCTCCGAAAACCAGCACGGTGAGGTAGCTGCGCAAGAAGCCAGACATCGTTTTCGAGCCTAGTGACGGCCTTCACGATCCGCCAACGGGGGGGGTGGGGACGACCGAGCAGCGACAGCGGCGGCGTGGCCCTCGGACGCTGCCGGTCAGAAGGTGGAGCTGGCCTGCCGGGCGAAGTCGATCATCGACGGCGACATCCCGAACGCCAGCGTGACGACGACCGACACGGCCACCACCACCCCCGTCGCAGCCGGCAGCGGCACACGGCTGGCCGGCTCCTCCTCCTCCTCGGGATCGGACATGTACATGAGCCCGATGACGCGCAGGTAGAAGAAGGCGGCGATGGCCGCCGACAGCATGCCGATGAGGGCGAGGGCGTACGACCCGCTGTCCACGGCGGCGGAGATCACGAGGAACTTGGCCAGGAAGCCGGTGGTGAAGGGCACGCCGGCCTGGGCCATGAGGAACACGGCGAAGGCCAGCGCCAGGCCGGGCCGGCGGACGGCCAGGCCGCGGTAGGCGTCGAGGTCGTGGCGGGCGTCTCCCCGTCGCCCGACGAGCGTCACGATGGCGAAGCTGCCCACCACCATGAAGGTGTAGGCCATCAGGTAGAACAGCGAGCCGGTGATGCCGTCCCGGTTGGCCGCCTCGAGGCCGATCAGCACGTAGCCGGCGTGGCTGATGGAGGAGTAGGCCAGCATGCGCTTGATGTCGTTCTGGACCACGGCCAGCACCGACCCGACCAACAGCGTGAGCACGGCCAGCACCCACACCACCGGCTTCCAGTCGAGGCGCAGGGTGGCGAAGGTGGAGAAGAAGACCCGCAGGAGGGCGGCGAAGCCGGCCGCCTTGGCCGTGGCCGCCATGAAGCCGGTGACCGGGGTCGGCGAGCCCTGGTACACGTCGGGGGTCCAGGTGTGGAAGGGCACGGCCGCCACCTTGAAGCCGAGCCCCACCAGCAACAGGGCCACGCCGCCCAGCAGCGTGCCGCTGGAGATGGCCACGTTGGCTTCGAGGTAGCGGGCCACCCGCTCCATGTTGGTGGACCCCGTGGCCCCGTAGACCAGGGCGATGCCGTAGAGGAACAGCGCCGAGGAGAAGGCCCCCAGCACGAAGTACTTCATGGCCGCCTCACGCGACTGGGGCCGGCGGCCATGGAAGCCGGCCAGGACGAACAAGGCGATGGAGAGGATCTCGAGGCCCAGGAACACCACGATGAGGTCGTTGGCGGCGGCCATGATGGTGCCGCCCGAGGAGGAGAGGAGGGTCAGGACGTAGAACTCGGGGCCGCCGGCGCCCTCCCGCCGCAGGTACCCCTCGCCCAGCAGGGCGGTGAGGACGACGGCCGCGCTTACCAGCACGAAGAAGAACACCGCGAAGCGGTCGACGACGAGGGCGCCGGCCACGGCCCGCACGGGGCCGTCGTCGCCGACACGGAACCACAGGACCCACGAGGCGGCGAGGGCGAGGACCCCTGTCAGCACCGTCAGCGCCGCCCAGAGCCGCGGGGGGCGGCGGCGCGTCATGGAGGCCCACACCAGCAGGACCAGGGCGCCTCCGATCAGGACCAGGATGGGGGCCATGGCCGAGTACTCGACGTTGGGCAGCTCCAGCGGCGCCCGCGAGGCGGTGCCGCCGGCCTGAGCGAGGAAGCCTCCGGTCATCGGTGCTCGCTCCCGTGGGCCGCGACCGCCGGCTGCTCGTAATCGGCTTCGCGCTCCACATGCCCGATGAGCCGCTCGACCGACGGGTTGATGCGGTCCAGCACGGGCTGCGGGTAGACACCCAGGAACACGATGAGGGCGACGAGGGGCGCCATGACGGCCCGCTCCCGCCAGGTCATGTCGGGCAGGCCCTCGTTGTCCTTCTCGGGCTTGCCGTGGAACACCCGCTGGTAGGCCCACAACAGGTAGACGGCGGCGAGGATCACGCCGGTGGTGGCGACCACGGCCCACCAGCGGCGGGTCACGAAGGTGCCGACGAGGATCAGGAACTCGCCCACGAAGCCGTTGAGCCCGGGCAGGCCGATGGAGGACAGCATCACGAGGGTGAACACGGCGGCCAGGAGGGGCATCGACCTCTGCAGCCCGTTGAGCTCGGCGATCTCGCGGGTGTGGCGGCGCTCGTAGATCATCCCCACCAGGAGGAACAGGGCGCCGGTGGACAGCCCGTGGTTCACCATCTGCAGCACCCCGCCCGACAAGCCCTGGGTGGTGAAGGCGAAGGTGCCGAGCACGATGAAGCCGAGGTGGGCCACCGACGAGTAGGCGACCAGGCGTTTGAGGTCGGACTGCATGGTGGCGACCAGCGCGCCGTAGACGATGCCGATCACCGCCAGCGTCAGCAGCAGGGGGGCCAGGTCCACCGCCGCCTTGGGGAACAGGAACAAGCCGAAGCGGATGATGCCGTA
>JALYHF010000178.1 GCA_030776745.1 Actinomycetota bacterium
CTCATGGACCGAGGGCTGTTCCTCCTGGGCGAAGCCCACGTCGCCTCGGTGCGGGCCTGTACGGGCTCGGCGGTGTGCGCCCTCGGGATCACGACCGCTCCCGACGCCGGGATGACGTTGCTGGAGAGCCCGGCGCTGGGCCGCAACTCGTCCCTCCGGGTCCACATCTCCGGGTGCCCCAACTCCTGCGCCCAGCACCAGATCGGCGACATCGGTCTGGCCGGCTCCAAGGTCAAGGTGGGCGGAAGGACCCGGGACGGATATCAGGTCTTCCTGGGTGCCGACCTCGACGCCCACGTGGTGGGCGAGGTGGCCGGCCGGGTGGCCGCCGAGGACGTGCCGGCCGCCGTCGAGTCCATGGTGGGGGCGTGGGAGTCGCTCCGTCACGGGTCCGAGACGCTCGGCCAGACGGTGAACCGGATGGGCCACGAGAGCTTCGCGGCCCACATCGAAGCGGCGATGAAGGGTCGCTGGGCCACGGGCCCGGAGCCGGCCGAGGAGCCCGCCGTCCCGCCGACGAGTGCTCCCGCCGCCGACCCCGATCCCTACGTGCAGCTCGTGCGGGCCGATGACGTCGCTCCGGGCACCGTGTCCAGGGTGGAAGTGGAGGGCACCACCCTCGCCGTGGCCAACGTCGGCGGGTCGTTCTGCGCCGTCCAGGACACGTGCCCCCACGCCGGTGCCTCCTTGGGCAGGGGCAGCCTCGACGGCTGGACCCTCGAGTGCCCGCTGCACGGCGGCTCCTTCGACGTGCGCAGCGGCGAGGTGGTGGCCGGCCCGTCGGCCGATGGCCTCCGCTGCTACCCGGTGAAGGTGGAAGACGGCGTGGTGCAGGTGGCCATCGGGCGCGGTGTGGCCCTCGCCACCGTGGACGGCTGACCCAGCCGATGGACCGGGCCGAGTGCACCGAGGCCATCCTGGCCGCCAAGGCCAGGGCGGGGGTGACCTTCGCCGACATCGCCGCCAAGGTGGGACGCCACGAGGTGTGGACCACAGCCGCCGTTCTCGGACAGGCCCAGATGGACGCCGGCGAGGCGCAGGCCCTCGTGGAAGAGCTGGGACTGGGCCCCGACGTGGCCGCCGCCCTGCAGCAGCACCCGATGCGGGGCTCGCTGCCGGCCGCCGTTCCGGTCGACCCGCTCCTCTACCGCTTCCACGAGATCACCCAGGTCTACGGGACCACCTTCAAGGCGCTGATCAACGAGAAGTTCGGCGAGGGGATCATGAGCGCCATCGACTTCGAGATCGAGATCGACCGGGTCGAAGACCCGAAGGGCGACCGGGTCCGCATCGTCTACAACGGCAAGTTCCTGCCCTACCGCAAGTGGTAGAGCCACCGAGGAGAGGCCAGCATGCCCATCCCCATCCCTGATGCCCTCGACGAGTCCGGCGCCCTGGCCCGAACCAAGTCCGTCCAGGTCCGCAGCCTTCCCCGGTACCTGCTGTCGTCGGCCCTCGCCGGGGCCTACGTGGGGGTCGCCGTGGTCGTGCTCATCAGCGTGGCCGGCCCACTGGCGGCCTCCGGGTCGGCGGCCACCAAGCTGGTGCAAGGCGCCGTGTTCGGCGTGGCCCTCACCCTGGTCGTCTTCGCCGGTGCCGAGTTGTTCACCGGCAACGTGATGTACATGCTCCAGGGGCTGCACGCCCGCACCGTCCGCACCGCCGACCTGGTGGCGGTGTGGGTCGCGTCCCTCGTGGGGAACCTGGTCGGCTCCATCGCCTTCGCCGCCATGGTGGACGCCGGGGGCACCTTGGCTGGTGGCGCCACCGCCGGAAGGCCAGGCCCCGGGGAGGCGCTGGTGGCAGCCGTGGTGAAGGCCAAGGACTCGGCCACCGGGCCGCAGCTGTTCTGGCGCTCGGTCCTGTGCAACATGCTGGTGTGCCTGGCGCTGTGGATGGCCGGGCGGACCAGAAGCGATGCGGCCAAGCTGATCGTGCTGTGGTGGGGATTGCTGGCCTTCATCGCCTCCGGCTTCGAGCACTCGGTGGCCAACATGACCATCTTCGGGCTGGGCATCTTCGAGGGATCGGCGTCGTGGGGAGGCCTGTTCCGCAACCTGGCCTGGACGGTGCCGGGCAACATCGTGGGCGGCGGTGTCCTGGTCGGACTGGCCTACGCCTGGGTGGGGCGCCCCGCCTTCCCGGTAACGGCGGCGCCGGAGCCCATCCCCGAGCCGGCCGTCGACGCTCCGCTGGGCGAGCTCTTGGACCAGAAGGCCTAGTAGCACCTGGGGGCGCGGCGTGGGGCCTGGGCCCTGCGGGTAAGGATGGAGCCGTGCGCCGTCTCCTGGTCGTGTCCCTGCTCATCGCCCAGCTGGTCGTGCTCGAGCGGCCGGCCCAGGCGCAGTCGGCGCTGGAGCGGGCGACCACCGAGCTGCGGCGCGATCCCGTCTACGTCGACCCGGCCGCCGAGCGTTCGATCTCCCCCGATGCCGCCGACCGCCTCCGCCAGCGGATCCGCCAGAGCGGCACGCCGGTCTTCGTCGCCGTCCTGCCCGGCGCCGCCGTCACCGACGCCGGCGGCGACCCGGCCAGGTTGCCCGCCGCCCTGGGCGAAGCGGTGGGCTTGCAGGGCACCTATGCCGTGGTGGCCGGCAACAGCTTCCGGGCCGGGAGCACCGTCCTCCCCCGGGGCCGGGCCAGCTCCCTGGCCACGGCGTCGTTCCAGGCCCGCTCGGGCGATGGGACCGACGCCGTGCTCGGCGAGTTCGTGGATCGCGTGGCCCAGGCCGATCGAGGGGGGTCCGAGGCCGGCCCCGTTTCCCGCTCGGAGCGGGCCCGAGAGGACGGCGGCGGAGGCGGAGGCGGAGGAGGAGGTCTGGCTCTGCTGGCCCTTCTCGGGGTGGCCGGTGGCGGGTTCCTCTTCTGGCAGCGGGGCCGGCGGCAGCGCGAGGACCAGGAGGCTCGCCAGGACCTCGAGGCCGATCGCCAGATGCTCCAAGCCGAGCTGTCCGTCCTCGCCGACGACGTCATGGCCCTGGAGCACCAGGTCACCCTCCATCCCGACGCCCGGCCTGACTACGACGCCGGGGTGAACCGCTTCCGCGCCGCCGAGGCCGCCCTCCAGTACGCCGACGACGAGGTCGACCTGGTGCGCGTGGAGCGGGTGATCGCCGAGGGGCGCTACGCCATGAACCGGGCCCGGGCCCGGGTGGAGGGGCGCGAACCCCCGCCCCCGCCCACCGAGCTCGCCCGGCCCGGGCGCCACGACGAGCCCGCCCTCGAGGTGGACGAGCGCGGCGAGCCCGTGTACGCCGGGTACGGCGGGCCCTTCTACGGCGGCGGCGGATGGTTCGGCGGGGGCGGCGGCGGGCTGCTCACGGGCCTGCTCCTCGGCCAGATGCTCGGCGGCGGCTGGGGCGGCTGGGGCGGCAACCTCTGGGACAACGACGACCGGGGCGGCGGGTAC
>JALYHF010000179.1 GCA_030776745.1 Actinomycetota bacterium
GCCCTGCTCCTCCCTTCGCTGGCGGCCCGCTTCGGGCGCAGGCGGATGCTGGTGGTGTACCTCCTCGGCACGCCGGCGGCTCTCTGCGCCTACGCGGCGACCACGTCGGTGGCGGCCGCCGTGGTCGCCCTCCTGGCCGTGGGCGGGCTCTACGTCGGGATCCTCGCCGGGCTCAGCACGGTGGTGCAGTTGCGGGCCCCGGCCGATCTCCGGGCCCGCGTCCTCAGCTTGTTCTTCGTGGCCCTGGGGACGATCTTCCCCCTGGGCACCCTCGTCCAGGGCTGGCTGGCCGACCAGATCGGCCTGGCCGCCACCACCGTGGCCGGCGCCCTCACGTTGGCCACCGTCGTGATCGTGCTCGGCGCCGTCCGCCCGGCGGTGCTGGCCGCCCTCGAGGACCCGGCCTCCGTGCCGTCGGCGCAGCCACCGGTGGTGGCGATGGAGCAGGTGACCGGCGTCGAGACCGCCGCTCGCCCGAGCAGGTGAGGGGGCGGCGCCGAAAGCGGCCGGAGCCATGCCGCCTCGGTTGGCGTATGCCACCGCCCGACCGAGTCCGCCTATTGCTCTCGCTATGACTAGCCTCATGCCGTTCTCCCGTCTCGATGGAGAGTGAACGATGGCGCGAGCAGCAGCAACGTCTCGGCCCCCGTCAACCAACTGGGCCGCGTACGCCGCGTCCGGGTGGGCCTTCGCATTCGGCGGGCTGAGCCTGTACTGGGGTCTGGGTGGCACGGCCCTCGCCGGCACCGTGTCACCCGATGCCGAGGCCATGGTCGAGGAACGCATCGCCTGGTTCATCGCCCTCCTCTGGGCCGTGGCGGTGCTAAAGCTGGGCATTGGCGCGCTCGCACTCGCCCTGGTGCGACCGTGGGGTCGGTCCGTCCCCCGCTGGATGCTGCTGTTGGCGGCATGGGGCGCGGGCGCAGCGATGGTCCTCTACGGCGCGGTGCAGCTGTCCCTCTCGGTTCCCGTGCTGACCGGCGCCGTGAGCGCTCCCGAGGCGCCGGAGCCATCTGTACTGCGCTGGCACGTCTTCCTCTGGCAGCCCTACTGGCTGATGGGGGGGATCTTGCTCCTCATCGCCGCCTGCACCTACCGGCGCCACTCCCGGGCTTTGTCCTCCCATCCCTGAGCTGACACGGGCTGAGTCAGTCTCCGCACTCCTTGTCGAGGCCGGAGGTCGCCACCGGCCTCGGTGCACCACCTCATCCACAGGTCCTCACCCGATGCCACCGACCGCCCCTTGTCCGGCTCGGCGTAGCGCTCGGTCGAGCGCACCGGGGGAAGGGAGCGGTCGTCGTAGTTGCGGCGCCGCCGCACCACGTCCTGGTACTCCATGGCGCCCCTCCACCAGTGGAGGGCGATGTTGCTGCAGCGTTAGGTGGCGCGACGGGAGCCGTTCCTCAAGACCCTGCCCGGGGGTGCCCAGCTCAGTCGCGTCTGCGGCGCTGCCGGCTGAGGTGCCTTTGCGCCAGACGACCTGAAGGGCTGGGCGATCCTGCGTCGATCTGTTGCGGGTGCCACGGTGTAGGAGGTGGCCGGAAAAGACGAACGCTGTTCCGGCGAGTCCCGTGAGGTGGATCTCCTCGGGATGGTCATCGAGGTTCCCGGCGCGGCGCTGCAGGTCTGGGCGGCCGTGGCTGCCTGAGATCACCCCGGTTGACCCGTTCTCGGGCGTGAAGTGGCAGAGCGCGACGATGGCGACCACGACCCGCCAGGGTTCCCCGTCGCCGAGTGGCATGTCGTCGGTGTGGAGTTTCTGGCCGCCGTAGCCGGGCCGTGGGCTGCGGAAGGAGACGTCGAGTTGGACGTCGTTGCCGAGGAACCGTTGCACGGCGGCGACCAGTGTCGGATGGGCGAGCACGTCGCCGACTTCGGGAATTCGATCGATGAGGCCTACGAGGTGTCGTGTCCCCGAGGCGCGCTTGTCTCTGCGGGCGTCGCCGGCAGCGGCCAGGATGCTGCCGCAGCGGGCTGCAAGTTCGACGGCGTCAATAGGCCTCAACAGGTCGGGGATCGGCAGCCACCCATCACTGCCGAGGACGTTCAGGTCAGGGCCCGCCGTTGCGAGTTTCCGAGCGGTTCAACTGCGGCCCACCCACCGAATGGTAGTCATGGTCGATGGCATGACTCGTGGCCGGGGGACGTCGCATGTTCCACGACCACGTCCGCAGGGAAGTGCCGTCATGAGCTGTTTCGTGTGACCAGCGTGCGGCGCCAATCGTCGAGATCTGCGCGCCGCGTCTGGCCAGACGCGTCGCCGGTACGGGTGGCGAGAGTCCGCTCCGACGTCGGCGCTTGTAGCTGGTGGCACACCCGATTGCGTGAGCGGCTCCGAGAGTACGCCTCGGACAGGCGCCGGAGGAGGAGGGCCGGAAGCTGGCTCAGCGGGCCAGCGCCTGCGTGGAACCGTGCAGCCGGTATTCGAGGAGCGACACCCCGATGATGACCGGCCGCGGAAGGCCGTCGAGGCGGCGCCGGCCTTCGCTCCGGGGAGAGATCAAGATCGGTGCGGCTCGGACGGCGGCGGTCGCGGCACACGCAGCGGCACGGTCTGCTTCCGACCGAGGCGAGTCTGCTGTGGCAAGGGCAGCAGGCCAGGCTGCGGCCGTCGCTCACATGGCTGGACATGCGCGCCGCGCTGCGGACTACGCCGTCAGGGCCGCCGCCGCGGCGAGCGGTCCTACGGCCGACGATGAGGAGCGCAGATGGGACTGACGGCCGGTAGCAGCCCTGGTGGCGCACGTCGAGGACGAGGCGGGCGTCCGAGAACGAATGGTCGCGAACCCCGGTGATCCTGGCCACCGCCGCCATGAATGGAAAGGGGCGGGAGGCGATACTGTCACCGCCGTGCCCGACTCCCCCGAGCCGCGACGCCCATGCCGCTGAGGCCGCCCCCGCTGAGGTTGGCAGCCGCGGCCGCCGCGGTGGCCGTGGGTCTGGTCGGGTGCACCAGGGTGGAGCCGATCATCGACGCCGCTCCCACCACCACCACCTCGACCTCCACGACGTCGACCCCCTCGACCACCACGCCCGTCCCGGCACCGGCCGTCACCGGCGGCCCCGGCCCGAGGGCGGCGGCGGCCCCAACGCCCCTGCCCGGTCTCGGCCCCGGTGCCCGCGGCGCGGAGATCCAGTCCCTCGAGCAGCGCCTGGCCGATCTCAAGTACGACCCGGGCAAGGTCGACGGCGTGTTCGACGGGACCACCGGCCACGCCGTCATGGCCTTCCAGAAGGTGCACGGCCTGGCCCGAACGGGCCGGGCCACACCCGAGGTGCTCTCGGCGCTGTCCGGCGCCACCGCGCCCGCCGCCATGCTGCCCGGCGGTGGGGGCGACCGCGTCGAGATCGACCTTCCGCGCCAGGTGCTGTTCCTGTGGCAGGGCAACTCGCTGGCCCGCATCCTCCCCGTCTCCACCGGGACCGGCAAGCGCTACTGCGTCGACGGCTCGTGCGCCCGGGCCGTCACCCCCGGTGGCTCCTTCCGGGTGACCCGCAAGATCCTCGGGTTGCGGGTCAGCCGCCTCGGCCAGCTCTACAACCCGCTCTACTTCAACGGCGGCATCGCCATCCACGGCTCGAACTCGGTCCCGGGCCGCCCGGCCTCGCACGGCTGCGTGCGCATCCCCATGTCGGCGTCGCGGTGGTTCTTCGACACCGTCCCGCCCGGGACGCCGGTGTACGTGCTCGGCGGCGAGCGCGCCCCGGTGCCCTTCAACGAGCAGGCGCCGGGGGACGTGGCGCCGGCTCCCGTGCCGCCGCCGGTGCCACCGCCCGTCCCCTACGAGCCGGCGCCGCCCCCGGCTCCGGCTCCGGCTCCGGCTCCTGAGCCCACGCCGAGCCCTCTCCCGCTGCTTCCCCTGTGAGGGCTGGCGCCTCTGCGCCCTACCCGCAGTTGGCCCAGGGACTCGAGCCCCGCTGGCTCTTCAGCCGCCGGGCTCGTGCGTCCTGCTCGGCCGGCGATGCGGCCGCAGGATCACCGCTTCCGCCCACCGACTGCCAGGTCCGCCGATCGAACTGGTAGGCACCGCGGTACTTGCCGCTCGAGCTCACGGCCTGGTAGTTCCCACCGGACTCACAGCGGCGGATGCCGGCCAGATCACCACCGCCGCTGGGCGCTGCGCTCCGGCGCCCGGTGTCGGCCCGTGCCACCGCCTTGGAGCGCCCCGTCCTGGGCGCCCTGGTGACCCGCGTGCGGGCCGCCGTGGTACGTGGCGGGGCTGAAGCCGGACCGAGGCCGGCCACCACGCCCGACGGGACCGCCACCGGGCCCGCGGGGATCCTCAGGACCTGACCGACCTCGACCAGGTTGGGGCTGGTGAGGACGTCCCGGTTGAGCAGGTACACCTCGATCCACCGCTCGGACGCACCGAGTCGGGCACCCGAGATGCTCCAGAGGTTCTCACCGGCGACAACCGTGTGAGGAGGCGGGGCTGTGGCAGCGGCGCCAGACGGGGGAGCCTCCTCGGCGGAGGCGGCGCCGGCGCCCAGGAACTCCAGGAACAAGGTTCCTGTCAGGAACGCGGCGGAACACATGGTCTTCTTCTTCACGAGATTTCTCCAGTCGGTTTCGTGACGAGGGAACCCGAGCCGGCGCGCGCCAGCATGGCGAGCACGGGTCGGGAGGGTCTGGCCGGCAGCCCCGTCTTCACCCGTCGGCCCGTTCGCCGCCGCCCGCCGTGCTCACCAGGGTGGCGAGCCAGCGCGACGAAGCGAGGAGGAGAAGCGGGGGGCTGGGATCCGCTCGATCGGCGGACCCGTTTGGTCTAGTTGCCGCTCAGGACCGAGCGCAAACCGACCGGGCCAGGCCGATGGTGGTGAGCGGCGTGATCGGAAGGGTCAGCGCAGGGGGTCGGCGAGGGGATCCAGCCCCAACGGGTCGGGCCCGACCTGCTCCTCGGCCGCCGCGTAGCCCGCGTACCCGGTGCGCTCGAGCTCCTCGGCCAGCTCCGGGCCGCCCGACGTGACGATCCTGCCCTTGGAGAGCACGTGGACCACGTCCGGTTTCAGCTCGTGCAGGAGCCGGCTGTAGTGGGTGATCGCCAGCACCCCGAGGCCGTGCTCGGAAGTCTCCGCCTCGATGCGCCGGGCCACGGCTCGCAGGGCGTCGACGTCGAGCCCCGAGTCGATCTCGTCGAGCACGCCGAAGCGGGGCTTGACCACCCCCAGCTGGAGGGTCTCGTTGCGCTTCTTCTCGCCGCCGGACAGATCGACGTTCAGCGGGCGGGCCAGGAAGCGCTGGTCGAACCCGGTGCGGTCGGCCTCGGCCCGCAAGAGCTCCTCCAGCCCGCTCGGGTCGCGGCCCTGGGCCGTGAAGGCTTCCCCGAGCGCGTCGAGCAGGCTCACGCCCGGCACCTCGATCGGGTACTGCATGGCCAGGAACAGCCCGGCGTGGACCCGCCTCCACGTCGGCAGGCCGAGGATGTCCTCTCCGTCGATGCTGACACGGCCGGCGGTCACCTCGTAGCCGGGCCGCCCCATGAGGATGTGAGCGAGCGTGCTCTTGCCCGAACCGTTCGGGCCCATGACGGCGTGGACCTCACCGCTTCGCACGGTGAGGTCGATGCCCCGGAGGATCTCCTGGTGGGCCACGCCGCCGCGCAGCCCCGAGATCTCCAACACGCTCATTGCCGCACCATCCTGCGGATGGTGCCGCCACGAGCGATGGCGCTGTTCTCGCGGAGCGGCCTTCGGCCGCTCATGGCAGGACCACCTTCACGTCGTCGCCCTCGACCCTCACCTGGTACACGGGCACCGGCTTGGTGGCCGGCAGCGACTGCGGCTCGCCCGTGGTCAGGGAGAAGGTGCTCCCATGCTTCCAGCACTCGATCTCCAGGTCGTCGACGAGAACCTCGCCCTCGGCCAGGGAGAAGTCGGCATGGGTGCAGCGGTCGCCGACGGCGTAGAAGTCGTCACCGATGCGCACGAGGGCGAGGCGGTGGGCCCCCACGTCGAAGCGCCGGGCCTGCCCGGGATCGAGGTCGCTGACGGCGCAGATGCGCTCGACGCTGCTCATGAGGCCTGGGGCTGCGGGCCGTGGAGCTTGTCGGCCAGGGCTCGGCGCAGCGGGCGGCGCAGGCCGGGGATGGGCGTGCGGTCGATGACCTCGTCGAAGAAGCCCAGGACGATGAGACGCTCGGCCACCTCCGGCGGCACCCCGCGCGCCTCGAGGTAGTAGCGCTGGTCCTCGTCGACGGGGCCGACGGCCGAGGCGTGGCTGCACCGCACGTCGTTCTCCTCGATCTCCAGGTTGGGCACCGAGTCGGCGTGGGCCCCCTTGGCCAGGACCAGGTTCCGGTTGGTCTGGAAGGCGTTGGTCCCGGCGGCGCCGTGGCGCACGCGGATCAGGCCGCTGTAGACCGAGTGGGAGTGGTCCTGAACGGCGCCCTTGAACAGCAGGTCGCTCATGGTCTTCGGGCCCTCGTGGTCCTGCAGGGTGCGGAAGTCGTGCATCTGCTCGCTGTCGCCGAAGTAGGCGGCGACCAGGTTGCTGGTCCCTCCCTGGCCGGCCAGACGCGAGTCCGTGCGCACGCGGGCGTAGTGGCCGCCCAGGGCCACCAGGGCCGAGGTGAGGGTGGCGTCCCGGCCCACCCGGCTGGCCTGGTAGCCCACCTGCCACACCCTCGGCCCGAGCTGTTGCAGGCCGAGGAGAGCCAGGTTGGACGCGTCGGCGGCGTCGAGCTCCACCACGGGAGCCACGAAGGCGCTCACCGAGGAGGGTGACGCCAGCTGCTCGAGCACGGTGACCTGCGACGCCTCGCCGGTCCGCACCACCAGCCGGGGGAACACGGCACCCCCGTCGCAGTCGACCCAGTGGACGACGAGGATGGGCCCGCCCACAGCCACGCCGGCAGGCACCTGCACGAGGGTGCCCTCGGCCATGAAGGCGGTGTTGAGGTCCACGAAGACGTCGCCCGGGGCGGCCACCGAGCCCAGGAGCTCGCCACCACTGGCGGCGGCGCCGATGGGGGCCAGCACGACACCTCTGGCGGCCAGCGCCTGGTCGAGCTCGACGTGGCTGACCCGGCCGTTGTGCACCACGAGGAGGCCGGCCCGCTCGGGGACGCAGTCCACCACCGCTTGCAGTTCGGAAGGCAGCCCGGCGAGCACGCCGGGCGGAGCGGCCGAGGGTGAGTACGCCTCCAGGTCGAGCTCTCCGATGCGGCTGTAGCGCCACACCTCCTCGGCGTCGGTGGGGAGCTCGGACCCGGCCAAGCGCTCGAAGGCAGCGGCCCGACCGGCCCGAAGCCACCCCGGCCCGGGCAGCGCGGCCGCGGCGTCGGCGGTGAAGGTGCTCAGCCTCAGGTCGGTCTCCTCGCGGAACGGGGACCGGCGCCGGCCCCCGGGCGCCAATGCTACTCGGGGCCCGGTGGTCTCCCAGAGGGAGAGCTCCGCTGGCGGCGTCACAGCGTGAAGCGGCCCTCGGCGACGGCCGCCACGCGCCCGCCCACCCGCACCGATCCTTCCTCGGCATGGACCTCCATCCGGGAGGGCCGGCCCATCTCCAGGCCCTGCAGGACGGCCACCTCGCGCGCCGTGCCCCAGAGGCGACGAGCGAGGACACCGGCCGGGCCGGCGGCCGAGCCGGTGCCGGGGTCCTCGGCCACGCCGGCCAGGGGGGCGAACACCCGGAGGTGCAGGGTTGCGTCGTCGATGCGGCGCAGCGGGCACAGCGAGATGGCGCCGAGGGCCCCGGCCGCCCCGGCCACCGCCGACACGTCCGGCGCCAGGCGGTCGATGGCGGCTCGGGTGGGAACCAGAACGTGGCGGAGGCCGGCCGCTTCGGCGACGTGGGCGCCCTCGGCCCCCGCCAGGCCCAGCGCCGAGACGGCTCGTGCCGGGTCGACTTCTCGGAACCAGGGGTCGGGCTGGGTCATCACTGAGCCGGAGGCATCGGCGTCGACGGCGACGGTGCCCCCCTCCGTCGTCTGCTCCCACCGCCCGGGCCCGAGCACCCACGCCGTCCCCAGGGAGGGATGCCCGGCGAAGGGCAGCTCGACCCGCGGCGTGAAGATGCGCATCTCGTAGGCGCCCTCACCGGTGATCACCGGGAAGGTCGTCTCGCTCAGGTTGACCTCGCGGGCGATGGCGGCCATGACCGGCTCGGCGCAGGGGTCGAGCACCACGCACAGGGCGTTGCCGGCCAGCGGGGTGTCGGTGAAGACGTCGACGATGCGATAGCGCAGCTCGATCATCGTCGCCGCGCCACTAGCGGCGGCGAAAGAGGCGCTTCCAGAAGGGCTGCTGGGCGGACGTCGAACGCTGGCGCTCGACGTCGTCCAGGACCTCGGCCCCTACCGAGTTGACGATGTCCTCGGCTTGGTCGAGGAGGTGCGCCGTGTCGGCGTCGAGGCGGGGCGGGTCCTCCGGGAGGTTCTTGCGGGCCAGGCTGCCCTGCGTCCATCCAGCGTCGAAGCCGCGGAACTCGTACATCGGGCAGTTGTCGGGGCAGCGCCACGGGGCGTCGGGGGCGAGGTCCAGCCGGCACATGTGGACGGTCTCCTCGGAGGCGTAGGTCCGGGTCTCGTAGTGCTTGCAGTCCGTGCGCATCGGCATGCGCCCATGGTAGGAGCGCGCCGGGGGATTTGCGCGCCCGGCGCTGCTAGCCGACCGAGCCCTCCATCTGCAGCTCGATGAGGCGGCTCCACTCCACCGCGTACTCCATGGGAAGGGTGCGGGTGACCGGCTCGATGAAGCCGTTCACGATCATCCCCATCGCCTGCTCCTCGGTGAGACCCCGGCTCATCAGGTAGAAGAGCTGCTCGTCCCCCACCTTGGAGACGGTGGCCTCGTGGCCGATCCGGGCGTCGCGCTCGCCGATCTCCATGTAGGGGTAGGTGTCGGACCGGCTCTCCTGGTCGAGGATCAGCGCGTCGCAGCGCACGAAGCTCTTGCAGTCGGTGGCGCCTTCGTCCACGTGGACCAGCCCTCGGTACGAGGTCCTCCCCCCGTCCTTGCAGATCGACTTGGAGATGATGGTGGACGACGTCTCGGGGGCGGCATGGATCATCTTGGCGCCGGCGTCCTGGTGCTGGCCGGCACCGGCGTAGGCCACCGAGAGCACCTCGCCGGACGCCTTGGGCCCCATGAGGTACACCGACGGGTACTTCATGGTGAGCCGGCTGCCGATGTTGCCGTCGATCCACTCGACGTGGGCCTCGGCCTCGGCCCGGGCCCGCTTGGTGACGAGGTTGTACACGTTGGGCGACCAGTTCTGGATGGTGGTGTAGGTGATCCGCGACCCGGGCAGGGCGACGAGCTCCACCACGGCCGAGTGAAGGGAGTCGGAGGTGTAGACCGGCGCCGAGCAGCCCTCGATGTAGTGGACCTGGGCGCCCTCGTCGGCGATGATCAGCGTCCGCTCGAACTGGCCGGCGTTCTCCTGGTTGATCCGGAAGTAGGCCTGCAGGGGCATCTCGCACT
>JALYHF010000180.1 GCA_030776745.1 Actinomycetota bacterium
GGACGATCCAAGAGGGCGAGCAGCGCCTCAAGCGCGGCTGGCCCATCCTGTTGGCCACCGGGGCGCTAGGGGGCATCGACGTCGGCGTCGGCGTGTTCGCCCTCTTGTTGGTCGAGCACCGCACCCATAACGAGTTCCTGGGTGGACTGGCCTTCACCATTGGCTTCATTGCCTTGGCCCTAGCCAAGAGCGAGCTGTTCACCGAAAACTTCCTGGTTCCCATCGCCGCCGTGGCCGCCGGGAGGGCCAGGGCGGTCTCGGTCGTCAAGCTCTGGACCGGTGCCCTCGTCACCAACCTGGTGGGCGGCTGGGTGATCATGGCCGTGGCGATGTCCGCCGTGCCCAAGTTGGATGCCACGGCGGTTCAGTCGGCCGAGCACTACATCGACCTGGGTCTGGGGTGGGAGTCCTTCGCGGCGGCCATCATGGGCGGCGCCATCATCACCCTCATGACCTGGATGCAGGACGGCAGCGAGTCGGAGCTGGGCCGGTTGGTCGCTGCCGCGGTCGCTGCCTTCCTGCTGGCTGCCGGCAAGTTGAACCACGCCATCGTGGTGTCCCTCATCCTCTTCGCCGGGCTGCACGCCGGCGCCCCGTACGGCTACCTGGACTGGCTGGGGGTACTGGCCTGGGCCACTCTCGGCAACATGGTGGGCGGGGTTGGGCTAGTCACTGTGCTCCGCCTGGTCCAGGTGGGAAGGGCCCAGGTGGTCGAGCAGCGCGCCCAAGGCGATGCCGACGAGCCGGAGGCCGAGAAGACGCCGTAGCCCGGGTCGGCCCTGCAGCCCAACGTGCGCTCGATCAACGACGGGTTGATCTGACCAGGCCCGGCTCCGACCAAGACTGGCCACTGGCGTTCCATCGCCCCCCGAGCCGTCTCCTCGACCACGAAGTCGACCCACGTCTTCCAGACGCTCAGAGCGGACGATCGCCTCTCGCTGGCGGGACGCTCCGGTGCCGCCCTCGACGGTCTGTTCCACCACGCCCGACACCTCATCCCAGTCGTCGGCATCCTCCAACGCGGGGCGCACGGGTCGGAGGAGGATGGCGGTCATCTCCTCGGCCGGCACCGCCCGCTGCCTACGACGTCCAGGAGCTCACCCTCGAAGCCATAGCGGGCCGCCCGCCACGTGGCGGAGCGCAGGATCTCGGGGGCGGGGGGCGAAGGGGTCATCCCGCTCGGCTTCTTCGTGACACGTCACGGCCAGGACCCACATCAGGCCTGCCACCATGACTGTGTCCTCGAGTGTCAGGCACACGTCTGTCAGCCGGAACTCCAGCGTGTCGAACCGCGACGAGGGACGCACGTCCCAGAAGATCCGAGCCGGGTCGTCGATGCTCCCTGTTTTCAGCAGGAGGTCAACGAGCGACTCATAGTCGTCACGAGAGGCGAAAGCTCCAGGAGTGCCGGCCGTGGGCCAACGGCGCCAAATCTCCGTGCGGAAGCTGGCATACCCGTGTCCTCCTCGGACCAAAACGGCGAGTTGACGGCGAGAGCAAGGATGGCCGACAGCCAGGGCCGTACTCGGTTCAGGGTCTGGACGGCGGCTTCTAAGTCGGGGATGCCCACGTGCACGTGGCAGCCGCAGATCACCTTTTCTCGCGCCAGGCGCTGGTACTCCCGCTCCAGTCCCAGGTAGGACTCATTGGGCGTCACGTCGCCGCCACCTCGGTTGGCGAACGGGTGCGTCCCCGCCGCCGCTATCCAGTAGCCCGACCGCTTGGCGGCATCGATCACTCCTCTCCTCGCTCATCGCAGAGGAAACGCCTTCGCGGTGTGCGGATCGCGTCCTCAGTCGCGCCGGACGGCGTCGCGGACCTTGTCGACCGCCGCCGCCGCTCCTCCCACGATGTTGCCTGGAGGCGTGTTGGGGGCATGGGGATGGGGATGGGTCGGCGCTAGGCCCTTCGCCTTTGCCATCGCCTCTCCCATCTCGGAGGCGCTCAGCGGAGATGGCCGCCCGCAACATCGGGATCATCTCGGACTCTTCCTCCTCGACGTGGTCGCGCACGGTGGAGACCAACTGCTGGAGCAGCGTCGCCGCCTCGGGCCCGCTCGCGCCCTCCGACTCGAGACGGGCCAGGGTGTCCTTGACCTCTTGGTGCTCGTCCAGGGAGTGGTCGGCTAGCTGCTCGCCATCCGCCAACTCCCGGCGCACCGCCGGGGGAGAGCACCTGCTCCTCGATGGCGGCATGGACCGACAGCTCCCGGACGATCTCACGTACCACGTCCTCGTCGGCTGGGCCAGCCGTCGACGATGCCTCCGAGAAGAGCTGCTCGACCTTGCGGTGATCGGCGGTCAACCCCTCAATGGCGTCGCCAGTGGTGGAAGGGGTGTCGGCCATGTGCCGCCTCCGTTGAACCGAGATTTCGGGGAGCGGCGAGGGCACAGCTCGTGCCAGGCAACAGCCCCTACACGCCGCTTGGCGGCTGTGTGCTCAACCCTTGTCCCTTCCCCGTTGTGACTGAGCGGAAACGGAGATTTCACCCGTGGCGCCGTCCCCGCGCGAGCAGCTCTCACCGACTCCTCCTGGGCGAGCGAGCGTTTCGACCGACAGGGCCACAAGCAGCCCGTCCCTTCCCTTCGAGGTGGTCGGCTTGGCGGAACACGAAGACGAGATCGTCGCACTCGCCTCCGGTGGACAAGCACCAGCCGGTGTGCCACTAGTGCGAGTGCCCGTCCGGGGGCCGTGACCCTCCTTCGTCTCGACGCCCCCGAGGGTCGCCAGACGAAGCTGGTTCAATCAGTCGACAAGCCGCTTCAGGTTAGTGCTCGTGCTCGATGCGCTGGACGAGGAGCTGCTTGCCCATATCTGCGGCACGGCGGTAGCCCTGCTGTACCTGCTGGAAGTACGTCTTGAGCTCGTCGTCAGTATCGGCGTCGTCCAGGTACTTCTGGATGGTCTCGGCGCCCTGCAGGGCGTGGTACACGACGCTCATGACATCGTAGGCGGGATCGCTGGTGCCGGTCGCTTGCTGATCGCTCATGGCCGCCTTCCTAGCCGCAAGCGCCATCCCCCACACATTGCCGTCGAGAAAACTCGGACGGCATCTAGGCGGCGCATCCTCGAAGCGTGTGAGCGTCCCGTCCACTTCCCACAGAACCATCCCTTGTCCCACGGCGCGTCGTAGCGTGGGCGACCATGCGGAAGAGGCCAGCGTTCGCAATCGACAAGGACGTCGTCCTTCCCCTGGCCGGCAAGGCTGCCGCCCTCACCGCCCTGGGGGTGGCGGGCGCCTACGCCTACGGCGCCGCCAAGTTCCGTCGCAGCGAGCAGGTGGGCTTTGACATTCCGGACCCCCCGTTCCCGGGCAGTCCGGAGTTCGCCCGCCTGATCGAGGGGATGACCGGAGCGACGCTGCGGCCGGGGAACCGGGTGACCGTCCTGCGCAACGGGTGCCGGGCCTTCCCGGCCATGCTCGAGGCGATCGCCTCGGCCCGGGAGACCATCGACTTCTCTTCCTACATCTACTGGCCGGGAGCGATCACCGATCAGTTCACCGACGCCTTCGCCGAGCGGGCCGAGGCCGGCGTCGAGGTGAACATCGTCCTCGACGGCTACGGCTCGGCCAAGCTGGACCGCGAGCACGTGCACCGCTTGGAACGTTCGGGGGCCAACGTGTCGTTCTTCCGCCCTCCCCGCTGGTACACGCTGCACAAGGCCAACAACCGCATGCACCGCCGGCTCCTGATCGTGGACGGCAAGGTGGGCTTCGCCGGGGGTGTGGGGATCGCCGACGTGTGGACGGGCGACGCCCAGGACCCCGAGCACTGGCGGGAGACGCACGCCCGGGTGGAGGGACCGGCTGTGCGCGACATCCTGGGCGGCTTCCTCGAGAACTGGACCGAGGCGACCCAGGGCGTGCTCACCGCCGCCCACTTCCCCGACCCGGGCGCTTTCGACGAGGGCGTGGACGCCCAGGTCACCCGGAGCTCACCGGCCACGGGCCGCACGGCCGTCGCCGAGCTGCTCTACGCCGCCATCGCCGGCGCCCGCAAGCGCCTGTGGCTCACAACCGCCTACTTCACGGCGGGCAGCGCCTTCATGGAGGCCCTGTGTAGGGCAGCCCAGCGGGGGGTGGACGTGCGTATCATCGTGAACGGCTCCAAGGTGGACAAGGAGGTCGTCCGGGACGCGGCCCAGCGCTCGTACGGCGGGCTGCTGGAGTCCGGCGTGCGGATCTTCGAGTACGAGCAGACCATGCTGCACGCCAAGACCGTGGTGGTGGACGACGACTGGGCTGATGTCGGTTCGAGCAACTTCGACCACCGCTCCTTCGCCCTCGACTCCGAGCTCAACCTCTCCCTGTTCGACCGGCGCCTCGCCACCGAGCTCGCTGGGCACTTCCTCGACGACCTCGAGGTCTGCGAGGAGCTCGACCTAGAGCGCTGGAAGCGCCGGCCCCTCTCCCAGCGGGTCACCGAGTATGCGGGCGAGCTGTTCCGCCAGTCGTTCTGAGTCGTCAGGGCGCCGCGCCCTAGTTACCAGGCCCCGGATGAAGCAGCGTCTTCACCGACATCATTGGAAGCCGGACTGCACCAAGCCTTCTTCGTACGCGAGCACCACGGCCTGCACCCGGTCACGGAGATCAAGCTTCATCAGTACCCGGGACACGTGAGTCTTGACGGTCGTCTCGCCGACGACAGCTTCTGGGCGATCTCGGCGTTCGAGAGCCCGCGCGCCATCAACTTCAGCACATCGACTTCCCGCTCGGTCAAAGCACCCACGATGTCGCTCCGCCTCGTGTCGCGAGCATGCAGCGCGCGCACGAAACGGTCGAGCAACCGGCGAGTGACCGAGGGCGCGAGAAGCGCGTCGCGGTTGAGTGTCGTCAACTGCGAGCACGGCCACGGCGACGACGATCAACACGCCGACGGCTAGCCGCAAGCGCGGGTCTCTTCATGCGTCCACGGGCGGCCTGATGGCGATGGGCGCGTTCAGGTGCTCGTAGACGCGGTGCATGAGGTGACCCTCGGCCAGCATCTCCTCACGGCGCACGAGACCGTCGGGGACGCCGACCCACACCTTGAACCAGGCCGGCAACCCGGGCCGCACGAACCCCACGATCCGCGATGGGACCCCGTCGACCACCTCCTCGCCCAGCACCCGCACTGCGGCCCGCTTGGCCCAGAGGGCCCGGTAGTGCGACTTCGGCCATCGAAAGGCCTCGCCCGGCCACTCCCCTTGCTTCCAGGCCTCGGCGGGGGAGGAGCGCTGCCAGGTCCGCGTGCCGATGACCATGCGGTGGCTGTCGTTGACCCGGATCTCGAAGGCGTCCGGGGCGGCGAAGCGATAGGTGGCCACCAGCTTCTCCCCACCCACCTTGCCTCGCAGCTCCTCGCGCATCGCCGCCGAGCGCAGTGCCTCGGTGGCAACGAGCGCACGCTCGAGCTCGGCGGTGCCGTCGGGGGCCGGAAGGGGCACGAC
>JALYHF010000181.1 GCA_030776745.1 Actinomycetota bacterium
TCCCCCGCCTGCTGCCGAATCTGGTGGCAGCAGGCCTGCTGGCAGGAGCGGGCATCGCCGGTGACGAGGCGATCCGCCCGCGGCAGCGCCGCCAGCACCGCCCGCGCCACCTCGCTCTCGGGCCGACCCTCATCCGTCGTGGCCCTGCCCCCGCTTGGGCCAGCACCCGGCCGGCCCCGTCACTGGAGGCGGCCACCAGGCGCGGACCCCGGGCACCTCCTCGCCGTGGCTGCCCCGCAGCCCCTTGCCGTCGATGGCGATCGCCGCCTCGTCGTCGCCGAGATTGGCCCGTGCCCACTGGCTCACGGCAGCCTCGAATGCCGCCGCGTCGAGGTTGCGAACGACATTAAACAGAAACTGTAGAATGCAGGCGCATGACCGAGGCCCTCCGACCACTGCCGCAGGACGCCGTCCCCCACCGATTCCAGTCGAACTGGGACGTCGGCGCCATCAGTCAGGCACTCAATCAGCCACCGGAAGCGACCCGGGATATCGCTCACGGCGCAAGCGTCCGCTATGCCCTGGCGGACGGGGCGCCGACCGTCGAGTTCTTCCCGCCCCATGGGGAACGGAGGAAGGGCTCATCTTCGAGACCCGGGACCTCTTGATCAGCCTCTCCCCCACCGGCGAACTGATGACCTATCGCCTTGTCCCGGATGAAGGCGTTGTAGCGTCGCCAGACGCGTCAGAAGAGCGCGCAGGCCCTGTGAGACGCATGATGCCGACGATCGGGGCGCTGGCGCCGATGCTACGGCCCCTGGTGACCCCTTCCAACGGGCACTCCCCGAGACCGCTGAGCAGCCGCGGGTCGCCTACGCCGGTCGGCTGGGCACGGAGCCCCGAACGAAGACGACGCCCAAGGGCACATTCATCATGGAGTTCCCGGTCGCCGTCCGGGTCGAAGGCCGGGAGAAGGCCGACTGGCGCACCACCGTCGTCTTTGACGAGCGCGCGCGTCACACCTCGTCGTGAGATGGGGTACGTATGTGGGCAGGATCGACGCCGCGTGCCCAATCCGGCCTCGCCTGACATCCGGCTGTAAATCGGCGTGTGGGAGAATGGAGGGACGAGTCCGGGGCAGCGCGAGGAGGAGCGGGATGGACCTGGCACCGCAGGAGGTCGATCTGTTGGGTGGCTACCTGGAGCGCTTCGTCGCCTTGGCCGGGGACCGGCGCACGGGCCGGCTCCTCGCCGCCACGGTGCGCGGCATCATCGGGGCGGAGAGCCTGGTCTGTAGCCGGATCGCCGCCTTGTCCCCCTCCGCTGGCCGCCGGTCGGCATAGCGCGCAGCGGATTCGCCGGATGCTGCGGGGGGAGACGACCAAGCGCTCGCCGCTCGATGCCGAGGCGGTGGTCGCCGCCCTGCAAGCCCAGGGGGTCGAGCAGCTCCGGGAGGAGCCGAGCGTCTGGGTGATCATCGACGGGAGCGACCTGCGCAAGCCGCACGCGGCCGAGATGGCCCACCTGCAGCGGGTCAAGCGGCTCGACAGCCCGGGCACGGTCCCCGGCTACCCGACCCTGAACGTGCTCGGGATCGGGCCGCAGCGACGGGGGCTGCCCTACCACAAGCTCTACAGCAGCACGGCGCCGGACTTCGTGAGGGCCCCGCGGGAGGTGCAGGCGGCGCTGGCCTCGGTGGGGACCGCCCTCGCCCCGCAGGTGGCGGCTGGGACCGAGGGCACCGCCATCCTCGACAGCGGCTTCGACGACCAGGCGGTCTGGGCGACCGTTTGGGGCCAGGGGTGGCACCTGGTCTGCCGGCTCTGCCATCGGGACCGGCTGGTGCGGGTGGCGTCTGGGGCGCCGCTGCAGCCGCTGGCGGACCTGGCGCCGCGGCTGCGGGAGCGGGCGCGCGTCGAGGCGGAGCTGGTCGTGCAGAAGCACGGCCAACCCCGGCCGAAGCGGCAGCCGGTGACGGTGGTGGTCGCCGCCACCCCGGCGGTCGTGCCGTACCACGTGCGGACGGCTGCAGCGGCGGAGCAGGAGCAGGCGTGTTGGCTGGTCGAGGTTCGGCTGGAGCGAGTCGCCGCCGAGCCCTGGTGGCTCCTGACCGACCGCCCGGTCGAAACCGCGGAGCAAGCGACCGAGGTCTTCCCCAGGTACTGCCAGCGCTGGAGCATCGAGGACGCCTTCAAGGTGGCCAAGACCTGCCTGGGGTGGGAGGACGTGCAGGTCATGAGCTACGAGGCCCTCCGCTTGCTCGTGGCCTTGGGCTGGGTGGCGGCCGGCTTCCTGTTCGCCCTCGGCGTGACGCTGGAGTGGCCCGAGGTGCGCCTGCTCCAACGCCTGGGGGGTGGCGAGGCCCGGCCGAACCGGCCACCGGGCCAGCAGGTGCTGACGCGCGGCCTGCGCCGGCTGTTCGACCTGCTGGCCACCGAGGCGATCCTGGCCGACGAGGAGCGCCGCTACGGCGGCTTACCCCTGCGCATCGCCGCCCTGCTTGGCCGCCCTGCGGCCACCCACTGATTTACGGCCGGATGTCAGCGGGGAAGTTTGACAGTCCGGCATCGATGCGCTAAGACAGGGATCATCCCCGCGTCGGATCAACCTCTCCGGGATGGTCTATGCCGGCAGCCGCGCGTCCACATCGCCAGCCGACCGACGACTGGCAGCAGTTGCGTCTCCTCGTCACCTCGCCCGAGCAAGCGGCCTACGAACTGTTGCGGCCCCTGGTGCTCTTCGGGCACCCGGTGCGTGCCCGCGCCCGCGAGACGGGCGTGCCCGAGCGCACGCTGCGGCGCAAGGTCGCCCGCTTCGCCGCCACCGGGATGCGCAGCTTGTTCGAGGTCGACGACCCGCCGGCGTCGGACCGGCGGCTCCCGCTCGGGATCCGCCCGGCGATCGTCGAGCTGAAGGCCGAGTACCCGCCCCTCAGCTTGCGCCAGATCGCCACGATCTGCGCACACCGCTTCGAGCGCCGGCTCAGCCACCACACGGTCAAGCAGGTGCTGGCCACCGAG
>JALYHF010000182.1 GCA_030776745.1 Actinomycetota bacterium
CAACGAGGCCCGTGGTGCGGCGGCCGAGAGCTTGGGCGCCACCGTCGTGGCCGAGGCCAGCCGGCTGGGCCATGCCCTGGAGGCGCCCGTCGACGTGGTCTTCGAGGCCGCCGGCGTCACCGGTGCGCCGGCCGCCGGCGTGGAGGCGGTCCGGCCCGGTGGCCAGGTGGTGCTGCTCGGCGTGGTGGGCCCCGGCCGGACCCTTCCCATGCCGGGACTTCTCTGGTTGCTGAAGGAGGTCGACGTGTTGACGTCGGTCGCCTACACCACCGAGGAGTTCGGCGTCGCCGTGGCCCAGGTGGCGTCCGGTGCCGTCGACGCCGTGGTGGCCCGATCGCAGGTGCGCCCCCTCGACGACGCCGACCGTTCCTTCGACGAGCTGGCCGGGCCGAACGCGCCGGTCAAGGTGCTGCTGGCGCCTCGGCCCTGACCGACGCCGGAGGCGAGGTCAACAGCACGGCCGTTCCGGCCAGAAGCGCCGCGCCGCACAAGAACGGCACCGCCGCACCGGCGAACTGGAACAGGACGCCCCCGGCCAGCGGACCCACCACCCGAGCCAGGCCGCCGGCTGCCTGCTGGAGGCCCAGGGCGCTCCCCCGCCGTTCGGCGGCGGCGCGGCCGGCGACCAGGGAGGACAGCGCCGGCGTGACGAGGCCTTGCCCCGTCGTGAGCAACACGAGGGCGGCGGCCAGCGGCGGCCACGACCGCACCCCGGCCAGGACGACGAGCCCCACCGCGTTGAGCAGCAAGCCCAGCCGCAAGGTGCCCTGCTCTCCCAGGCGCCGTACGCACGGGTGGACCAGGCCCACCTGCACCAGCGTGATCAACACTCCCACGGCGGCGAACAGGCCGTAGATCGAGACCAGCCGAAGGCCGAGCCGGCGCTCGGCGAACAGGGCGAAGGTGGCCTCGAAGGCGCTGAAGGCGGCCAGCGCCACGAAGGCCACCACGACGTACAGCCAGGCGCCGGCGCGCTCGCCGGTCCCCGCGGACGGCGCCGGGACGGCCGAAGAGGAGGGTGCGCCGACGAGGGCCACGGTGGCCTCCGGGCCGCCCTCGGGGTGCCGAGCCCCTCGAGGCCCTCGCGTCTCGGGGAGCCGGCGCCAGGCGACGATGGCGTTGGCACCGGCGATGACGGCCACCAGGAGGAACGGCACGTGCTTGCCCCCCAGCACGGCCAGGGCGCCGATGGCCGGTCCGGCCACGAAGCCGAGACCGAAGGCAGCCCCGAGCAGGCCGAGCAGTCGGGCCCGCTGGTCGGGCGCCGCCACGTCGGCCACCGCCGCCTGGGCCACCGACACGCTGGCTCCGGAGATGCCGTCGACGATGCGCCCGACGAAGAGCAACCACAGGGAGCCGGCCAGGCCCGTGATGAGGCTGCCCAGCGCGGTACCCACCAACGAGAGCACGAGGATCGGTTTGCGCCCGACGTGGTCCGACACCCGGCCCCACAACGGGGCGAAGAGCAGTTGGGCCAGCGAGAACGAGGCGACCAGGACGCCGACCACGGCCGGGGTGGCCCCGAAGCGCTCGTCCTCGGCGTAGATAGGCAGGATGGGCAGGATGACCCCGAAGCCGACCAGGTCGAGGGCGACACAGGACCAGATGGCGCCGAACCCGGCCGGAAGCGGTGCCCGCTGCCGCTGCACCCCCCTCCTCATCGCTCCCAGCAGACGCGGCCTCGTCGACCTCCGTCAAGTTCGTGGCCACCGGGCGCGGGGCAGCCCGCCTTCGGGCGGCCAGGCGCGCTAGCGTCGGAGCGTGGGGAGAGGTCTGGTGCCAACGCGCGGCACCGAGGTGGAGGGGCGGGGCGACACGAGCGACGCCGAGCTGGCGGCGCGGGCCTCCGCGGGGGAGATCGAGGCCTTCGAGGTTCTCTACCGCCGTCACGTGGCATCCGCCTGGCGGGTGGCCCTGGCCGTGACCGGCAACGCCGAGGACGCCGCCGACGCGGCCAGCGACGCCTTCATCCGGGTGTTCCAGTCCCTGCGGCTCGGCCGGCTGGAGCAGGGTGGCCTCTTCCGCTCGTACCTGGTGGCGGCGGCGAGAAACGCCGCCGTGGACGTCCTCCGGCGCACCGGGCGCCTGCGCCCCACCGACACCGCCCACCTGCTCGACGCCCCCACCGAGTGGCCCGGGCCCTGGGAGACGATGGTGGGCAGCGTCGACTCCTCGCTGGTGGCCTCGGCCTTCTTGAGCCTTCCCGAGCGCTGGCGCTGGGTGCTGTGGCTCACCGAGGTGGAGGGCATCCCTCCCAAGGAGGCCGCCGCCGTGCTCGGCGTGTCGCCCAACGGGGTCGCCCAGCTGGCCGTGCGGGCCCGGGCCGGCCTGCGCGAGCGCTTCTTGCAGGCGCACCTCGGCGACCACGACGTCCACCACGAGTGCCGCCGCACCGTCGACCGCCTCGGCGCCTACGCGGCCGGCGGGCTGGCCCCCCGAGAGATCGCCAAGGTCGACCAGCACCTGGCCGGGTGCGAGTCCTGCCCGCACCGCCTGGCCGAGCTCGAGGACCTCGGCTCCACCTTGCGACGGGTGGCTGTGCCGCTGCCGGTGGGCCTCGCCGCTCTGGGTGTCAAGTGGCGGATGGCGGCTTCGGCGGCGGAGGCGGCTGCTCCCGCCGGCACCGCCGGAGCATCGGGCGCGGGCGGCTCGGCGCTGCTCCTGGCCCAGAAGCCTCTGGTGATGGCCACGGCCGCCCTCTTCGCCGTCGGGGCCGCCGTCGTCGGATCCGGAGCGGGGCTGCCGGGAGCCGGCTCGGCCACGAATCCTTCCTCCCCGGGACCAGGCGCCGTGGCGGCCCAGCAGGCAGCCGGGCCCACGCCGGTGGTGGCCGGCGCCGCTGACGGGGACGCCGCCACCGCCACGCCCACCGCCCTGAGGGCCCGGTCGACGGCGCCGACATGTCCTGCCGCCACCCTCGGGCCCGTCACCGCTGCCCTCGGGGGGCTGACCTCGCCGCAGCCGGCGACGGCCGGCGCCGTGGCGCCGGGCATCGTCCCCGAGCCGGCCCCGACGTCGGCGGCGGCACTCGGGGTCCCCGTC
>JALYHF010000183.1 GCA_030776745.1 Actinomycetota bacterium
GCACGCGGGCCAGCGCCTGGGCCAGCCCCTTCAGCTGGGACCGGCTCAGGCGGTCGACGAGGTGGCGCCGCACGCCCCGCACGTGGGTGGGCGCCGCCGCCTCCAGGCGTCGCCGGCCCTCCGGGGTGAGCACGGCGAAGGCGCCCCGGGCGTCGTGGGGGCAGCGCTCCCTGGCCACCCACCCCCGGCGGGCCAGGCGGTCGAGCCGGCGGGTGAGGGCGCTGGGCGAGATCAGCACCTGCTGGGCCAGCTCCGACATGCGCATCCGCTCGTCGGCTGCCTCGGAGAGGAACGACAGCACCTCGTACTCGCCCAGGGACATGCCGTGCTCCGCCTCCAGCTCCCGGTCCAGGCGGGCCATCACGACGGCGTGGGCCCGCAGGAGCTCGCGCCAGGCGCTCATCTCCACCTCGTCCAGCCAGAGCCCTGGTGCCATGGGAATCAATCCTAGGCCTTTGCAGTTACAAGGGCTGTTCGCCTCGTTGCATCTGCAACGAACAAGGAGAGGGAGACCACCATGAGCATCGCCGCGACCATCGCCACGTCCGGCCTGGAAGCCGGCACCTGGGAGATCGACCCGTCCCACTCGTCCGTGGAGTTCAGCGTCCGCCACATGATGTTCTCCAAGGTGAAGGGGCGCTTCGGCGCCTTCCGGGGCACCATCGTCGTCGGCGAGGACCCGGCCGACTCGTCGGTGGAGGCCACCGTCGAGGTGGCGTCGATCGACACGGGTGACGAGCAGCGCGACGCCCACCTGCGCGGCGCCGACTTCTTCGACGTCGAGCGGTACCCGGAGATGACCTTCGTCTCCCGCAGCGTGCGCCAGGACGGCGACCGCTACGTGGTGGCCGGGGACCTCACCCTGCACGGGGTGACGCGTCCGGTCGAGCTGAACCTCGAGCTGAACGGCATCGGCACCGACCCCTACGGCCGGACCAAGGCTGGCTTCAGCGCCACCACCGAGCTGAGCCGCAAGGAGTTCGGGCTGGAGTGGAACGTGGCCCTCGACACCGGCGGCGTGCTGGTCGGCGACAAGGTGCAGGTCTCGCTGGAGATCCAGGCCAGCCGGCAGTAACCCCAGGCACTACGGCGAGGCGCGCCGGTTGGGGTCCCCACCTCACTGCGGCCATCGCCTCTATGCTTTTCCGCTGCGGGGCGGGAAAGGACAGGAATGGCACGCAGCACCCCCTGGACGGCCGCGCCGCCGCCCCCCCGCCGGACGACCCGCCTGCTCGTGGCCGCCGCCATGGTGGCCGGCCTCGGGCAGCTCGTCCCGGCGGCTCCGGCGGCCGCCCGCACCGTCACGACCACCCAGCGGGGCCTCGACGCCTGCAACGCGCCGTCGGTGAGCCAGATGCGGGCCTTCTGGACCCGGACGCCGTACGGGTGGTTCAACATGTACATCGGCGGGTCGATGCGGGCGTGCGCCAACGCCAACATCACCCCCTCGTGGATCTCGCAGGTGCGGGGCATCGGCTGGAAGCTGCTCCCCACCTGGGTCGGGCCTCAGGCACCCTGCTCCGGCTTCCGGTCCCGGTTCTCCTACGACCAGGGCACGGCCTACAGCCAGGGGCGCAGCGAGGCGGCCTCGGCCACGGCCACCATCCGCAACCTGCAGATGAGCGTCGACACGCCCCTCGTGTACGACCTGGAGGGGTTCAACACCCTCGACGGGGCGTGCCTGGCCGCGGCCAAGGCCTTCGTCCATGGGTGGACCAGCTACCTGGCCCTGCCCCCCCGCCAGGTCTCGGGCCTCTACGGCTCGGTGTGCGGCTCGGGCCTCGGCGCCTTCGCCTCCATCCCCCGCCCACCCGACTTCATCTGGGGCGCCTGGTACAACGGCAACCCGGACGTGAACAACATGAAGTGCGTCAGCCCCTACCACTGGGTGTACAGCCAGCGGCACAAGCAGTACGCCGGCGGCCACAACGAGACGTGGAACGGCGTCACCCTCTACGTCGACAACAACAGCAGCAACGGGCCCGTCTACACGACGTGACCCCCACCCGGCCGGATCAGCCCGCCGGGGCGCCCGGCGCCGCACGAGAAGAAGGATGCAGATGAGATCGACGAGGTGGCGACGAAGGCTCCGGACCGGCGTCTGGCTGGCGGCGGCGGTGGTGGCAGCCACCGGGTGCTCGTCGTCGGACGACCAGACCGTGAGGACCGGTGCGCCGGCCGCGCCCCGCGGGGCGGCGGCCAAGCCGGTGACCGACGCCCGGCTCGTGGCCGGCGGTCTGGGGTGGGCGACCACGGAGAGCGGCCTGTTCGTCACCACCGACGCCGGGGCGGCGTGGCGACGCTGGGCCCTTCCCGTCCCGAGCGCCAGCGTGCTCCACGTGGCTCTGCTGGGCCCCAAGCGGGCCCTGGTCGCCTCCAACGACGGCACCGCGGTCGAGGTCCTCTCCACCAGCGACGCCGGGGCGACCTGGCGGCGGACCAAGCTCGGATCGGTGGCGGCCGGGCCGGCCGAAGGCCAGTTCGCCCACGAGGGGGACCGGGTGGCCGGGCTCCTGGTCAAGCGGGCCACCAGCAGCAACTTCTCCCTGGCCGACTGGTACGCCACCACCGACGGCGGTGCCACCTGGGCCCGCCGGGAGGCCCCGGCGGCGGGCCAGGTCTCGGTCACCGGCGACGGCACCGTGTGGCTGGCGGGCGGACCGGCCCGCAACCAGCTGTTCAAGAGCCTGGACGGTGGCGCCAGCTGGACCGAGGTGGCGCTTCCCCCCAACCTCCCGCGCCACGCGATCGCGCTGGAGGCCCCCGTGGCCCGCCCCGACGGCCTCACCGTGCTCCCCGTCACCGTCCCGGGGGAGAGGACGGCCTCAGTGGTGTTCCTGGCCACCCGGGACAAGGGCACCAGCTGGAAGGAGGCGGCCCGTGCCCAGGTGCCGGCGGCGGTGGGGGCGGGCGTGACCATCCCGAGCTCGCCCGGCGCCACCACGGACACGCTGGTGGTGGCCGCTCCCGACGGATCGGAGGTCGTGCGGGTCCCGCTGCGCGGTGGCAAGCCCCGGAAGATCTCGCCCCGCGGCCTGGCCAAGGGCGTCGTGGGGGTCGAGCTCACCACCGAGGAGCTGGGATGGGCCACGTTCACGTCGTCGTCGTGTCGCGAGGACAAGACGGCGTGCACCTCGACCACCGGCATCCTGGTCACCCGCAACGGCGGCGAGAGCTGGCAGCCCGCCAACCCCACCTCGGGAGCCTGACCGGCGCGGCGACAGGCCGGAGGGGCGCCGTAGCATCGGGCGGTGGCCGGCATCGACAAGGTCGAACGCATCGGTGACCTCCTCGCCTACCTGCTGCACACCCCCCGGCCCGTCCACCTCTACGAGATCCTCCGCGAGGTCCCCGGGTACCCCCAGAGCGAGCAAGCATCCCGACAGGCCTTCGAACGGGACAAGCGCATCCTGCGAGACGAGGGGATCCCGGTCACCGTCGAGCAGGACGAGGACGGGCCCGGCTACCGCATCCGCCCGGAGGACTACTACCTGCCCGACCTCGACCTGGGCGAGGACGAGACGCTGGCCCTGAACCTGGCCGCCACCACCGTCCGCCTCGGCGGTGCCGGCGGGGAGGAGGCGCTGTGGAAGCTCGGGGGCGTGTCGGCCGCCGCCGAGCCGGTGGTGGACCTGCCCTCCTTCCCCACCCTCCCCGCCCTGCGGGAGGCCGTGCGCCGCCGCTCGAGGGTCCGCCTCGGCTACCACGGCCGGTCCCGCACGCTCGAGCCCGTGGGCCTGCTGTTCCGCGGCGGCTTCTGGTACGTGAACGCTCGGGAGCAGGGCCAGGAGCTGGTGAAGAACTTCCGGGTCGACCGCATCGAGGGCGACGTCGAGGTGGGCCCCCCCGCCGCCTTCACGCCCCCCGAGGGCTTCGACCCCTCCGCCGCCCTGGCCACCGAGCCGTGGCGGCTGGGGGGCGAGGAGGTCGTCGAGGCCCAGGTGCTGGTGGACCGGGTGCACGCCGCCCGGGTGGAGGCCGAGCTCGGAGCGGACGCCGTGGCCGAGCGCCGCCGCGACGGGGCCATCGTGGTGCGCCTCCAGGTCGCCAACCGGCCGGCCCTGCGCTCGTGGGTCCTCGGCATGCTCGACCACGCCCGGGTGCTGGGCCCCCCCGAGCTGGTCGACGACACCGTGTCGTGGCTGCGGGCGCTGGCTGGTGGGTGAGCAGCGCGTGCCGGGTCGTGGCGGCCCGGCCACGAGGAGGGGAACGCCGTGAGCCCCGCCGCCCCCGCCGCCGAGCGTCTCCGCCGCCTGCTGGCCATGATCCCGTGGGTGGTGACCCAGGGTGGGGCCCCTCTCGAGGAGATCGCCTCCCGCTTCGGCATCACGACGGACCAAGCCGTCCGGGACCTCGAGCAGGCCAGCCTCATCGGCCTGCCGCCCTACACGCCCGACCGCCAGATCGAGATCATCGTCGACGACGACTGGGTGGCCGCCCGCCCCGGCCCCGTCTTCCTGCGCCCCCAGCGCTTCACGGCGGCGGAGGGCTTCGCCATCCTCACCGCCGGGCGGGCACTGCAGTCCCTGCCCGGCGCCGACGCCTCGGGACCGCTGGCCCGGGCTCTGGACAAGCTCCAGGCGGTGTTGGGCGACCAGGGGGAGCTGGCCGTCGACGTGGACCGTCCGGCCCACCTGGAGGAGGTGCGCCGGGCGGCGGCCGAGGGCCACCAGCTCCACATCGAGTACTACGCGGCGTGGCGAGACGAGCTCACCAGCCGCGACGTCGACCCCTACGTGGTGTTCCTCCGGGACGGTCGGTGGTACCTCGACGCCTACTGCCACCTCGTCGACGGCGTGCGCCACTTCCGGGTCGACCGGATCCGCTCGGCCGCCCCCACCGGCCAGCGCTTCGAGCGCCGCCCGACGTCGGCCCCCGAGTCGGTGTACGAGCCGGCGGCCGACGCCACCACCGCCGTGCTCGACCTGCCCGCCGACGCCCGCTGGGTGGTCGAGACCTACCCGTGCCAGTGGAGCGAGCGGGACGGGCGCCTCCTCGTCACCCTCAGCGTGACCGGGACCACCTGGCTCGAGCGCCTGCTGCTGCGAGTGGGCCCGCAGGCCCGGGTGCTGGAGCCGCCGCAGCTGGCCGGCGTGGGCGCCGACGCCGCCCGGCGCCTGCTGGCTCGCTACCAGGCCTGAGCACCCGAGGGGGCGAGGTCGAGGAAGGGGGCCGCCTCTCGCCACTGGCGCTCGGCCAGGAGGCGGGCCATGCGGGCGTCGCTGGCCACGTACCGGCACAGCCGGGTGGGCGACAGCTCGTGGACCCGCGCCCCGTCCTCCTCCACGGGGGCCAGCCCGGCGCTGCGGGCCACGGCCTTGAGGGCGCAGGAGGGTCCGTCGTCACCGCCCAGCCAGCGGTAGACCCGGTAGGCGTCGAGGTGCACATGACGGTGCCAGCGGCCCAGGTAGGCCAGGGCCTGGTCGGCCGGCGCCGGCTGGGAGGACAGCCGCCCGGCGTCGAGCCAGAGGCGCAGCCCCAGCCGCACCCGGCAGCGAGCGGCGCGGTCGGCGAGGAACGGAAGGTCGAAGCGCGAGCCGTTCCAGGTGGCCAGCACCCCCGGTGGCGCCCGGCGCAGGTAGCGGTCGGCGCCGGCCAGCAGGGTGCGCTCGGGCCCGGTGAAGACGACCTCGCCGTCCACCGAGGAGACGGCGATGGCGAGGATCCGCGCCACCCGAGGGTCGAGGCCGTCGCTGGCCGTGTCGGTCTCGATGTCCAGGCCGTAGACGACGGCGAAGAGCGACAGCTGCAGCGGCCGTCGGTGCATGCCCGCACCATACGGTTCGGCTGTGACGGCGACGGCCACCCTCCGCACCAGTGGGAGCGGCGCCACGGAGGCCACCACCACGACCACCTCTGGCTAGCGGCAGGCCCGTCGGCTAGGCAGTTCGCATGCCCACCTCTCGACGCCCGGTGGCGGGAAACCGCCTCCACGCCGTGATGCGGCGGGTCGAACGGGCCCGGGGTCTGGACGGGCTGGCCGAGCGGGTGGCCAGGGTGACGGCGGCGGTGACCCAGCGGCCTTCGGGCGCCGGCGACGTGCTGAGCGGGACCTGGCTCGGGCACGCCGCGCACCCCATGCTCACCGACTTCGCCGACGGCGCCTGGATCGGCGCGTCGTTCCTCGACCTGTTTGGGCCCAGGGGCAGCGCTCCGGCCGCCCGGCGCCTGGTCGGCCTCGGCCTCCTCGCCGCCGTCCCCACCAGCCTCACCGGCTTCGCCGAGTGGGCGGGCACCCGGGGCAAGGAGCGCCGCGTCGGCCTCCTGCACGCCGGCACCAGCACGCTGGCCGTCGCCCTCTACGGCTGCTCCTACCTCGCCCGGCGGCGGGGCAAGGGCCTGGTCGGCGTGGCGCTGGGGACGGCCGGGGGGGTGGTCGCCTACGCCGACGGCTACGTCGGCGGCCATCTCTCCCTGGCCCTGGGGGTGGGGGTGGGCCGCAACGCCTTCGAGCCGCTCCCCCACGAGTGGTCGCCCACGCTGGCCCTCGACGAGCTCTCCGAGGAGCGTCCGGTCCAGGCCGTCCTGAGCGGGACGGCGATCGTCCTGGTCCTACGGGGCGACCACGTCTTCGCCCTGGCCGACCGGTGCAGCTACCGGGGCGCGCCCCTCCATCGGGGGAGCGTGAGCGGAGGAGCCATCGTGTGCCCGGAGCACGGCTGCACCTTCGACCTCGAGGACGGCGCGGTGCTGGGCGGCCCGGCCAGCATCCCCCAGCCCTGGCTCGAGGCGAGGGTGCGCGAGGGCCGCGTGGAGCTGCGGGCACCAGCGCTCACCGAGGGCCGGTGACCCCTTCGAGCCAGCCGCCTCACCCCTGGCCGTGATCCTCCCGGCGGTGGCCGGTGCGCAACTCCTCCAGCGCCGTGGCGTCGATGGTGTCCGCCGGTGCCACCGCCACCCGGCACGGGGTGACGGCCCGCAGCGTGGCCGTACGCCGGCCGCCCTCGAGGACGGCACGCTCCCCGAGGACGGCCCCGGGGCCCACCTCGGCCAGCGCCTCGCCGTCGACCTCGACGGACAGGACGCCGTCGAGCAGCAGGTACAGCTCGTCGCCGGCCTGGCCCTGCTCGACCAGGGCCGTGCCCTGTTCGAGCTGGCGGATCCTGGGCCTGGTCCCGCCCCGCATGATCCTGAGGGAGAGCTCGCGCTCGAGGGCGGACTCCACCTGGGTCACCACCGCCGGGGAGTCCTCGTCGCCCCACGGCGAGTGCGTGCCGAAGGCGTGGTGGTACCAGTCCTTGAAGTCGACCAGGCCCGACTTGAGTGACAGCCGCCCCGATGCGTCGTACACCCAGTGACGGGGCACGCTGCTGGCGCCGACGAGGCCGTGCTCGGCCTGGCCGTCGACGTGGAGCACCAGGCTCAACGTGGTCCACACCAGGGGTGACGAGAGCTGGACGAACGGCTTGCGGGCCACCGTGCGCGGCGCCGGGATGGGAGCACGCCCGCCGGCCGTCTGGCTGAACCGCACCCATCCGTCGCCGACCTCGGGCTCCGATCGGATGTCGGGCAACGGCACCGCCTGCAGGGCCACGGTGGGCCCCAGCGTCAATCGGGTGAGGCCCATGCGGCCACCGCCCGCCTGACCGTAGGCGACCATGCGGCCGTCCTCGACCTCGATCCACGCCCGGAGCTCGTTCGAGAAGCGGAAGCGGCCGGCGGCCCGGAGGGCCTCGAGGTCGTGGGGAGCGGCGATGACGTCGGGCGGCGGGTCGTCGTAGTGGGTGATGCCCATGCCGAAGGGAAGCTTCGGGAGCCCCAGCACCGCCTGGGAAGGAAGCCACGAGACCGAGAACACCGACGACTCGAACCGCACGCCGAGATGGTAGGTGGGCAGGGGGCCGTCGTGACCTGCGTTTCCTCGCGCGCAGGGTCGGGAATATTCAGGAATAGCCGGTTGACACGTCGAGCATGGGGGAGATCGATGGCACTTCTCAAGAGGAAGTCCAAGGAGGGCGGCGCCGAGCCCGGTCGGGACGCCACCGAGCTGGCCCAGCCGCAGGCGCAGCAGGAATCGTCGCAGGGGTCGTCCGGCGGCGTTCCGCTGGGCTCGGGTCTCGAGCGGAAATGGGAGGAGGCGTGGCGGCGGGCCAGAGGGTCTCGCTAGACCCCGCCGCCGCCCTCAGGTGAGGGCCGGGGCCTCGTTGAAGTGCACCCAGCGGGGGTCGAGTCGCTCGCCGCTCGGATGAGCCAGGTGCCGGTGATCCGAAGCTGGCCCGGTGGCGCCGGTCGGCCCGCCCCGGTGAGGCGCCGGCCCCGGGGATCGGTGAACACCATCCCCTCGGGCTCATCGGCGTTGCCGGCGATGCCGAGGCCTCCCCGGTGGTGCAGGCGGTGGTGGGGCCCACACAGCGCCACCAGGTTGGCGGTGTCGGTGCGCCCGCCGTCTTCCCAGTGGA
>JALYHF010000184.1 GCA_030776745.1 Actinomycetota bacterium
TCGCCTTTCCGACCGCGATGACGGCCCTCTTTGCCACCGGGACGGTCGGCACCTACGCCCTCATCGGGCTCGCCGACATCGGCATCGCAGAGGCGCAGAGCGAAATTCAGGTGCTGCTGACCCGCCTCCTGATGCTGGCCGCCGTCGCCTTCTGCGGCAACCTCTACTGGCGCGTCGAGGCCCGGCGGCGGGTGGAGCTTGAGCAGGCCGACGAGCTGTTGTCGATCGATCCGCAGCGGCGCGTGGCCGGCGGCTGACAACAGAGTTCCCGACGAGCAGGCGCTCACCTCTATGGGAGCGACGATTTCCCCGCTGACCTATGACCGAGCGAGAGCGAACGACAAGGGAGGGAACGATGCAGGCCATCCGAGGGGCGGCACGCGAGGCCGCCGAGGACATCTTCTTCGGGCAGATCGTGATCATCTGGGCGCGCTGGTTCGTCGTGCTGGCGGCCACCGTGCTAACGCTCTGGACCTCGACCTCCTCCGACCAACTCACCGGGCGCATCCTGCCCATTGTCGGCCTGGTGGCGATGAACTTCTTTCTCCATGGACGCATCCTCATGGAGCTGCCAGCCAACCAGCGCCTCGTGATGGCGGCGAGCCTGATCGATCTCCTGCTCATCACCGGCATCGTGCTGACCTGGGGCGACACCGGCCTGACAAGCCCCTTCTTCGTCCTGTACTACCCGGTGATCTTCGCCTTCGCGCTCGTCTTCCCGCCCCGGATCACAGCAGCCTGGACGGCTGCGGCGTTGATCGCTTACGCGGGATCCTGCCTGCTTGCCGGCAACGCGTTCGTAGGGGAGCCGGAACTCCTCAAGCAATTGGTGATGCGCCTGATTACCCTCGCCGCGATGGGCGGTCTAGGCACCTACTACTGGCGCATCCAGCGCGACCGGCGGCGACGTGTCGCCGCCGGTCGCGGCACCGGCTCCACCCCTCACCTGGCCTCGGTCCCCATCGATGATCTGCCGGCGGGGCTGACGGCCCTCGGTCGCTAGCAAGACAGGTCACGCGCTGCCGCGCGGAGTGACAAGGGAGCCCGCCATGCGCCGCCTGACCGGAATGCTGAAAGCCTGCCGCGACACGCTCCTTACCCCTGCCGAGGATCCCCGGGGAGGCGTCCTGGACATCTATGCCAGGCAGCAGGCGCTGCTCCTGGAGGTGCGCCGGGCGAGCAGCCAGATCGGGGCGACGAAGCGGCAACTGGAAGGCAACGCCGCAGCGATGCGCTCCAAGCTGCCGGTGCTGGAAGAGGAGGCGCGACGGGCGCTGATCGCGGGCCGGGATGACCTCGCTCGGCTGGCCCTTCAACGGCGCCACGTGGTCGCTGAGGAACTTCTGACGCTGGAAGGTCAGATCGTCGAGATCCAGCGGGAGGAGCAGCACCTCGCGCTCGTCGAATCGCGGGTGTCGGCGCAGATCACGGCGCTGTCGGTCCGGCGAGACGTGATCGCGGCCCGCTACAGCGCGGCGGAGGCCCAGGCACGAATCGGCGAAGCGCTGGGTGGCGTCTCCGACGAACTGGCGGATCTCGGGGTAGCGCTGGAGCGAGCCGAGGAGCGAGCCACCTACCTGCGGGCCCGTGCCGCCGCCATCGACGAACTGACGGAGTCCGGGCTTCTCGACCGGCTGGGCGGTCCATCCATGACCCGGGAGTTCACCGATCAGACGGCATCGGAACGAGCAGTCGCCGACCAGATGGCCGCTCTCAAGCGCCGCCTGGGTGAAGACGGTCTTCTGCCGCCAGTCGGCCCGACCCTCGGCACAGGCACGAGGTAGTGCCCCCGCCAAGCATCTCCCAGGGGCACCATGCGGTGCTGCCCATGGAATCAGCAACGAAAGGAGTTCACCATGAGCCTCTGGTCACGGATCGCCCTGATTCTTCGGATCGACGCTAACGCCGCCCTGGACCAGATGGAGGATCCGCGGCGGGTCCTGAACTTCGCTCTGACGGAGCAGGAGGAGCTGCTCCGGACCGTGAAGCAGGGTCTGGTGGAGGTCGTCACCTCCAAGCATCAGCTTGAGCGGCAGGCGGAGACGCTGCGGGGACGGATGCCGGACTTTGACCGCCAGGCGCGGAAGGCGCTGGAGGTTGGCCGGGAGGATCTGGCCCGCCTCGCCCTGGAACGGAAGCATGCCGCGGCGGTCCAACTCGAGACCCTGGAGCGGCACCTAGCAGAGGTGGCGGCGGATGAGCGGCGGCTGACCGCGGCGGAGCAAGGGTTCGCGGCCCGGATCGAGGAGTTCCGCACGCGCCGCCGGGTCGTCTCAGCTCGCCACAGCGCGGCCGAGGCCCAGGTCCGGGTAGGCGAGGCGTTGAGCGGCGTTTCGGGTCAGTTGGCCGAGCTCGGGCTCGCCGTCGGCCGCGCAGAAGAGCGAACCGAGCAACTCCAGGCGCGAGCCGCGGCGATCGATGGTCTCCTGGCCTGCGGCGTTCTGACGACGCCACTGGGCGGCGATCCGATCGAGCGGGAACTCAACCGGTTGACGATGGCACAAGCCGTGGACGCCGAGCTGGCTGTCCTGCGCGCGGAAACCGCTCCGAACGAACCTTCTGCACCCACCACCGAACCTATCGATCGCCCAACGGATGCGGTGGACACCAACGACGAAGAACCATAGCCGTACCAGCCCCCTCGTCGCCGTGCCTTCCCTGGAGCGGGGCGGAGGGGCGGCGTCTCGAATCCGGCCAGGGAG
>JALYHF010000185.1 GCA_030776745.1 Actinomycetota bacterium
GGCGGGGTCCTCCGGTGTAGAACCACCCGGCCGCGAAGGAGGCGGCGCCGATGGCGAGCACCTCCGGCCCCACCGCCAGAGCCAGGGCGAGTCCGGCCACCGCCGCCACCCCGAACGCGAGGAGAGCGGCCCGCTTCACCGCCGCCGGCGGCGCCAGCCCGGCGGCCACCAGGCGGACGGGCCCGACCCGGGCCTGGTCGGCGCCGCGCACCCCGTCGGAGTAGTCGTTGGCGTAGTTGGTGCCCACCTGGATGGCCAGGGCGACGAGGAGGGCGACGGCCGCCCGCCACCACACCACCTCACCCTCGGCCGAGGCCACCGCCGTGCCGACCAGGACGGGGACCACGGCGGCGGGCAGCGTGCGGGGCCGGGCGCCGGTGACCCAGATCGAGCTCACGGCGTGCTCACGGGCGCCGCGGGAACCGGGAGAAGTCGGGCCGGCGCTTCTCGACGTAGGCGTCCCGGCCCTCCTGGCCCTCCTCGCTCATGTAGAAGAGCAGGGTGGCGTCGCCGGCCAGCTGCTGGATGCCGGCCAGCCCGTCGTCGGCGGCGTTCATCGAGGCCTTCAGCAGGCGCAGGGCCAGAGGAGACAGGGCCAGCATCTCCCGGCACCACCGCACCGTCTCCTCCTCCAGGCGCTCGAGGGGGACGACGGTGTTGACCAGCCCCATCTCCAGGGCCTCCCCGGCGTCGTACTGGCGGCAGAGGAACCAGATCTCGCGCGCCTTCTTCTGGCCCACCACTCGGGCCAGCAGTCCCGAGCCGTACCCTCCGTCGAACGACCCGACGCGAGGGCCGGTCTGGCCGAACCGGGCGTTGTCGGCGGCGATGGTCAGGTCGCACACCACGTGCAGGACGTGACCGCCGCCGATGGCATACCCCGCCACCATGGCCACGACGGGCTTGGGGCAGCGCCGGATCTGCACCTGCAGGTCCAACACGTTGAGGCGCCCGATGCCCCGCGCCGCCACGGCGTCGTCACCGAGGTAGCCGTCGTCCCCCCGAACCCGCTGGTCACCCCCCGAGCAGAAGGCCAAGGGGCCCTCACCGGTCAGGATCACCACGCCGACCTCCGGGTCGTCCTGGGCCAGGCGAAAGGCGTCGGAGAGCTCCCCGATGGTGCGGGGCCGGAAGGCGTTGCGCACCTCGGGCCGGTTGATGGTGATCTTGGCCATGCCCTCGGCGGTCTGGTACCGGATGTCGCCGAAGTCTCCCGCCGCCACCCAGTTGGGAAGGGCCGGGCTCGCCTCCGGCTCGCTCATCGGCCCACGATCTTCGATGGTGGGCATGAGCGGCGCGCTGACCTCATGGTTCGCTCGCCTCCGGCTCGCTCACTGGCGTTCAGTACCCTACTTCCGTGCCGTCGCTGGTCGTGCTCGACGCCGTCGGTACGCCGGCCTTCGTGGACGCCCTGAGGGCGGCATGGGACGCCGGGGACGCCGTCCTCCCCGTGGACCCCCGGTTGCCGGCCCCAGCCCGGGCCACCCTGCTGGCGGCCATGGCGCCGATGCGCCCGATCGAGGACGGCGACGCCCTCGTGGTGGCCACCAGTGGGAGCACCGGCGTGCCGAAGGGAGTGGTGCTCACCCACGACGCGGTGCGAACGTCGGCGCTGGCCGTCTCCCGCCGGATCGGCGTCACCACCAGCGCGTCGGGGGAAGGACGCCGGCCCGACCGCTGGCTGGCGTGCCTCCCCCTCGCCCACGTGGGCGGGCTGGCCGTGGTGGCGCGGGCCCTGGTGACGGGCACCCCCCTCGAGGTCCACCCGTCCTTCGACCCCTCGGCCGTGGAGGCCAGCGCGGCGACGCTCGTGTCGCTCGTCCCCACGGCCCTGCGCCGGGTCGACCCCAGCCGCTTCCGTGTCGTCCTGGTGGGTGGATCGGCTCCGCCCGCCGACCTCCCGCCCAACGTGGTGGCCACCTATGGCATGACCGAGACGGGAGGCGGCGTGATCCACGACGGTGTCCCGCTCGACGGCGTCGAGGTGCGGGTCGACGGCACGGGCCAGCTCCACCTCCGAGGCCCGATGCTGTTGCGCTGCTACCGCGACGGCAGCGACCCGAAGGGTGCCGGTGGCTGGCTGGCCACGGGCGACGTGGCGGAGATCGGCGGCGACGGGAGGGTCAGGGTGCTGGGCCGGCTGGACGACCTCATCGTGACGGGCGGCGAGAACGTGTGGCCGGCGCCCGTGGAGGAGGTGCTGCGGAGCCATCCCGGCGTGGTGGACGCGGCCGTGTTCGGCCGTCCGGACCCGGAGTGGGGCCAGCGCGTCACGGCTCTCGTCGTGCCCGCCGACGCCGCCTCGCCACCCTCCCTCTCCGCTTTGCGGGAATGGGTCAGGGAGCGGCTTCCACCCTTCGCCGCCCCCAGGGACGTCGTCCCGGTCGAGTCCCTGCCCCGGACCGCTTCCGGGAAGGTCCGCCGCCACGCCCTCGCCCCGGCGCTCGAGGAGTGGGGACAACCTGTGCACGACGCGTGATCCACCGCCGCCGGTGCTCCGTATACGGCTGCACTGAGCCCGCGGGCGAGCCAGAGCCCGGGGGGGAGAGCCATGGTGAGGCGGGACCAAGTGAGGGGGGTTGGTGGGCCCGACGGCGGGCCGGGGCCCTCGGCGCCATCGAGCGAGCGTACCGTCGAGGCGCTCGGCCCAGCCGCTGACGCCAAGCTGGTGGGCGAGATCGCCGCCGGCAGCGAGCGGGCCCTCGCCCGGGTGTACGACCGTCATGGCGGGCAGGTGTTCACCCTGGCCCGGCGCATCCTCGGGGATGTCCGGCTGGCCGAGGACGTGACCGAAGCGGTCTTCTTGGACTTGTGGGACCGGCCCGCGTCCTTCGACGATGGTCGAGCCTCGCTGCGGTGCCACCTGCTGCTCGACGCCCGCAGCCGCAGCTTCGCCCTGCTGCGCAGCCTCGGAACCGGCCCCGACGGGGGCCAGCGGGAGGGATCTCCACGGCTGGCCCTGGCTCGTGGCCGTTCGGGCCACCCCGATGGGCTGGAGGACGAGACCGGTGCGGACCTGCTGTCGGCGGAACAGCGCCGAGTGGTCGAGCTGGCGTACTTCGAGGGCTACAGCTGCGGCCAGGCGGCCGCCCTGCTGGACCTCACCGAGGCGACGGTCCGGGCGCAGATCGACTCCGGTTTGCGACGCCTTCTCCCACCACGTCCGGGCGACACCGGCCGGTGAGCTCGTTGCCGGGGGGCGACGGGTTTTTGTAGGTTGGGCTCCGAGACCGCGGGGTAGGAGGAGGCGCCATGGCGACCGGGCACGCCGAGGTTCGGGGCGCGTTGGCGGCGTATGCCATCGGCGCCCTCGAGGAGCCCGAGACGGCCCGCGTCGAGGACCATCTGGCCAGCTGCCCCGAATGCCGCGACGAGGTCAGGCAGCTGCAGGAGGTGACCACGTCCGCGCTCGGCCCCGACGGTGACGCCCCTGATGGCCTGTGGTCCCGAGTCTCCGAGGCGATCCGGGACCGGCGTGGTCAGGACGGGGGCGAGGGAGACGTGACCGCCACCACCGGCTAGGCCGGGTCCCGCTGGAGCTCGGCCAGCTTGGCCCGCAGCTGGAGGACGGCCTTGGTGTGGATCTGGCACACCCGGCTCTCGGTGACGCCTAGCACCTGGCCGATCTCGGCCAGGGTCAGGCC
>JALYHF010000186.1 GCA_030776745.1 Actinomycetota bacterium
TGACGGGGCTCGAGCGACCCCGGGGGGCCAGCCCGTTCGAGTTCATGTCCTCCGAGGTGTCCTCGGAGAAGCCCAAGGCCCTGCTGGTCGCCGACGTGGCCGAGCGGGTCCGGCGGGCCCGTGAGGCGGGGGGCAAGGTGCTGGCCGTGTGCGGCCCCGCCGTCATCCACACCGGGGCCGGGCCTCATCTGGCCCGCCTGGTTGGCGAGGGCTGGGTCGACCTGCTCTTCGCCGGGAACGGCTTCGCCGCCCACGACATCGAGGAGAACGTGATGGGCACCTCGCTCGGCGTCTCGCTGCGGGCCGGCACGCCAGCCGAGGGCGGCCACGCCAACCACCTCAGGGTGATCAACGAGGTCCGCCGCTACGGCTCCATCGCCGCCGCCGTGGATGCCGGCTACCTGGACGGCGGCGTCATGTACGAGTGCGTCCGCCGGGGCGTGCCCTTCGTGTTGGGCGGCTCCATCCGGGACGATGGCCCGCTTCCCGACGTCTACACCGACGTGGTCGAGGCGGCCGACGCCATGCGCTACCTCCTGCCCGGCGTCGGCGTGGCCCTCATGCTGGCCTCCACGCTGCACGCCATCGCCACGGGCAACTGCCTCCCGGCCGGGGTGGAGACCTTCTGCGTCGACATCAACCAGGCCGTGGTCACCAAGCTGGCCGACCGGGGCAGCCACCAGGCCCTGGGCATCGTCACCGACGTCGGTCTCTTCACCGCCGGCCTGCGCCAGCAGCTGTGCCCTTGACCCCGCCTGGGGCCCCAACCCCAGGCTCCTCGCCGAGGTGGGGGCCCCTGCCCCGCCCGGCGCCGTGCCCGTGACCCCGCCTGGGGCCCCAACCCCAGGGCTGGCGTGGGGGCGCCGCTACCTCATGTGCCCGCCGGAGCACTACGGGGTGCTGTACGAGATCAACCCGTGGATGCACCAGGAGGTGCGGGTGGACCTCGACCGGGCCCGCCAGCAATGGGAGTCCTTGGCCGACTGCCTGCGTCGGGCCGGCGCCGGGGTGGAGGTGCTCGAGCCTCGGGAGGGGCTGCCCGACCTGGTCTTCACGGCCAACGCCGGCATCGTCAACAGGAGCCAGTACGTCCCGTCCCGCTTCCGCCACCCCCAGCGCCGGGACGAGGTGCCCCACGACCGGGCCTGGTTCGAGGCCCACGGGTTCCAGGTCGACGAGCTGCCCGAGGGCGTCTGCCACGAGGGGGCCGGTGACGGTCTGCCCTTCGGCGGGGTCCTGGTCTCGGGCTACCGCTTCCGCTCCGACGCCGCCTCCCACGCCTACCTCTCCCGCCTCACCGGCGCCGCCGTACGCTCGATCGAGTTGGTGGACGAGCGCTTCTACCACCTCGACCTGACCTTCTGCCCGCTCGACGAGCGCCGGGCCATGGTCGCGCCCATGGCCTGGGACGGCTACGGCCGCAAGGTCATGGCCGCCCTCGTGCCCGAGCCGCTCGTGCTCGAGGACCACGAGGCGCTGTCCTTCTGCGCCAACTCCGTGGTGGTCGGCTCCACCGTCCACATGCCCGCGTGCCCGCCGCGGGTGGGGCGCCAGCTCGAGGCCTGGGGCTTCGAGGTGGTCGTGTGCGACGTGGGCGAGTTCTTGAAGGCGGGAGGCGGGTGCCGCTGCCTCACGCTGGCCCTGGACGTGGTGCTGGGCCCGGGCTGAAGCGCTCGGCGCTCGAGCGACGAGGGCGAGCGGCCACGGCAAGCCGGGATCAGGACCGGACGACCACCTTGCCCACCATCTGGGGGTGGATCAGGCAGGCGTAGTCGTAGGTGCCCGCCCGGGTGAAGGTGACGCTGAACTCGTCCTGGTCCTGGTAGTTGAGCCCGGTGGAACGGAAGCCCCTGCCGTCCCAGGGGCCGGCGTCCACCTTGACCGGCGGAGGCGGTGGTCCCTCCCGGTCGTGCTCGGCCCCTGGAGGCTTGGGACGGTCCGGCCACCCGCCGGCCGGCTCCTGGGCCTTTCGGTTGTACTCGACGGTGCCGTCCTTGGCGACGGTGAAGACCGGGAAGTACTTGGGCACGTTGAAGCTGATGGTGTGGCCGCCGGTGAAGGTCCAGGTCACCTTCTGGCCCACCCTTGCCTCGAGCTCCTCGGGGACGAACTCGTTCACGATGCCGTGCACCAGCTGCTGGTCGGCGAAGATGGGGGTGGGCACGCCGATCAGGTTGGACTTGCCGGCATCGATCTTCACCTCACCGGCATCACCGCCCTGGACCACGCTTCCCTGCTTGGCCGCCCGGAAGTTGCGCAGCAGTGGTGCCGTACGCTTCTCGGCCTCGGCCCGGGCCTGCCTGGCCACCTCGGCCCTCGAGGGGATGTCCGTGCCCTTCTCCTGAACGGCCAGCTGCCCGTACTGCAGGGGGCCGTGCACGTTGCAGTAGTAGGTGTAGGTGCCGGGTGCGAGGTCGTCGGCCAGCTTCACCGTGAAGGTGTTGCCGCCCACGCCCTCGTAGGGGATGACCCCGCTGTTGTAGATGGCCTGGCGGCCGTTGAACGCCGGCTGTGGCCGCTTGGCGCAGGGAGTCTTCTCGTCGCCGGGGTACTTCCCGTCGAAGCCGGCGGCGTCCACGTAGCACGGCTGGGCCGCGTTCTGGGCCATGCCCGCCTCGCCGAAGGCGAAGGGCAGCGCCTGGCCGAAGGCGGCGAACTCCTCGGGCTCCCCCTCGGGCAGCTTGCCCTCCCTGGTGACGCGATCGAAGAGCTCGATCAGCGGCTTGATCTTCTCGTCGACGAAGGTTCCCATGGTCACGCTGTGGGGCTCGCCGGTCCAGGCCTGCTTGAACTCGACGGTGTCCCCGGGGCGGACGGCCAGGCGCCTCGGGAAGTAGTCGAACATCGAGGTCTCGACCTCGTCGTGGCGGTAGTCGACCAGCACCGTCCGGGTCTGCGGTCCCGAGGAACCCGACCCCCCCGACCCGCAGGCAGCGGCCAGGAGCGCCACGGCGGCTCCCGCGATCGTCGCCCGCACCAGCACTCGTCCCGATCCGTTCCTCATCGCCCCCCCTTCTCCAGCCCCACAAATGGTACGGGGCGGCGCCCCTGGGTGGGGCTACACCGCCCTCGCTTCGAGGTCGAAGCTCTGCCACATCTCGGCGTAGCGGCCACCGCGCGCCAACAGCTCGGCGTGGCGGCCCTGCTCCACCGCGCGCCCGCCCTCCAGCACGACGATACGGTCGGCGCCCATGGCCGTCTGCAGGCGGTGGGCGATGAGCAGTGTGGTGCGCCCTCGAGAGACCACGCCCATGGCCCGCACCACTCTGGCCTCGGTGGCCAGGTCGAGGTTGGAGGTGGCCTCGTCGAGCAGGAGGATCACCGGGTCCACCAGCCTTGCCCTCGCCAGCGCGATGAGCTGGCGCTGCCCCGAGGACAGGGACCTCCCCCGCTCGCTGACGCCCTCCAGGTACCCGCCGGGCAGGCCGGCGATGAAGTCGTGGGCCCCCACGGCCCGGGCCGCCTCCTCCACCTCGGCGTCGGACGCGTCCGGACGACCGTAGGCGATGTTGTCGCGCACGGTCCCGGAGAAGAGGAACGCCTCCTGGGGCACGTAGCCGAGCTGGCGCCGATAGGTGCCGAGGTCGAGGTCCACGAGCGGGATGCCGTCCACCAGCACCCTGCCCCCGGTGGGGTCGTAGAAGCGCGCCACCAGCTTGACCAAGGTTGACTTGCCGGCTCCGGTCTGGCCGACCAGCGCCACGGTCTCACCGGCGTCGATGTCGAGGTCCACGTCGGCGAGGGCGTCGGCCGTGGCCGTGGGATAGCGGAAGCGGACGGCATCGAAGCGCACGGCGCCGGTGAGCCGTCCGGGAGCGACGGGCCGCTTCGCCGCTGGGGTGGAGGAGGTGGTGGCCATCAACTCGTTGATCTTGGCCATGGACGCCTGCGCCTGCTGGTAGGTGTCGAACACGTGGGAGAGCTGCTGGACCGGTGAGAAGAGCTGGTTGAGATAGAGGAGGAAGGCGATGATCTCGCCCGGGGTGAGCGCGCCGCTGCTCACCAGCCGCGCCCCCACCCCGAGCACGATCACGGCGGCCAGCTCGGACAGCAGCTCGACGAAGGGGAAGTAGGTGGCCACCAGCCGCTGGGCTCCGAGGCGGGCCTCGAGGTAGTCCTGGGCCACCCGCCGGAAGTCGCGGACGTTGCGGCCCTCGCGGGCGTAGGCCTGGGCCACCCGCACGCCGGAGACGCTCTCCTGGAGGTTGGCGTTGACGGTGGCGATCCGCTCCCTGGCCTCCCGGTAGGCGGCCAGGGACCGACGCCGGAACCAGGCCGTGGCCGCCACCAGCGGCACCATGACCACCATGGTGGCCAGCGACAGCCGCACGTCCATCACGAACAGGGCGACGGCCACGCCGCCGAAGCTGAGGACGTTGACCACGGCGTTGAGGAGGCCGCTCTGCAGAAGCGTCGACAGCGACTCCACGTCGGTGGTCATGCGGGTCATGACCCGGCCGGCCATCTCCCGGTCGTAGTAGTCGAGGCCCAGCTGCTGCAGGTGCCCGAAGATGCGAACCCGCAGGTCGAACAACAGCCGCTCGGCCGTCCGGCCGGTGTAGCGCTGCTGGCCCCAGTTGTTGGCCCACCCGGCCAGAGCGACGGCCAGGAAGACCAGGCTCGTGAGCCACAGGGCCCGCTCGGACCCGGCCACCACGCCCCGGTCCACCCCGAGTCGCACCAGGGCGGGGCCGGCCAGCGTGGCGAGGGTGTCCAGCACCACCAGGACCACGCCCAGGACCAGCTGGCGCCGGTAGGGGCGGATGAAGCGGCCGAGGCTGAAGCCGCCGTCGTGGTCACCGGATCCGTGGCCGAGACCGGCCACGTCGGGCAGGGGGGGAAGGGCGGCCACCGCGGCGAGCAGCTCCGGCGTGGGCGCCAGCAGCGCCATGCGACCGGTGCCGTGCAGGCC
>JALYHF010000187.1 GCA_030776745.1 Actinomycetota bacterium
CTCGTGATCCTGGCGGGCGCCGGGTCCGGCAAGACGCGGGTGCTCACCCGCCGCATCGCCTGGCGGGTCGCCACCGGTTCCGCCGACCCCCGGCGGGTCCTCGCTCTCACGTTCACCCGGAAGGCGGCCGGCGAGCTGCGACAGCGCCTCCGGGCCCTGGGCGTGCACCAGCACGTGGCCGCCGGCACGTTCCACGGCGTCGCCTACGCCCAGCTCCGCCGGCGCTGGGCCGACAGGGGCGAGCGGGCGCCCACCCTGCTCGAGCGCAAGGCCCGGCTGTTGGCCCCGCTCCTGCCCCGGGCCCGCTCCGCCAGGGGTGCCGGCAGCGTGCAGACGGCCGATCTGGCCGCCGAGATCGAGTGGGCCAAGGCCCGCATGGTCCCCCCCTCGGCCTACCCGGCCGAGGTGGAGGCGGCCGGCCGCACGCCACCGGTCCCGGTGTCCACCATGGCGGCGATCTACGAGCGCTACGAGCACGACAAGCGGCGCAAGGGACTGGTCGACTTCGACGACCTGCTCGTCGGGTGCGCCCGGGCCCTGCACGAGGACGCCGAGTTCGCCGCCGGGCAACGTTGGCGTTTCCGCCACTTCTTCGTGGACGAGTTCCAGGACGTGAACCCGGTGCAGTTCCGCCTGCTCCAGGGCTGGCTCGGCGGACGGCCGGACCTGTGCGTGGTGGGCGACCCGAACCAGGCCATCTACTCCTGGAACGGGGCCGAGCCCTCGTTGCTCACGGGCTTCACCCGGCACTTCCCCGCCGCCGAGGTCGTGAGCCTCGACCGCAACCACCGCTCCACGCCCCAGGTCGTGGCCACCGCCACCGCCGTCCTGGACCACGCCCGAGGCCCTCGCCCCGCCGGTCCCCACGTCAGCGCCACGCGCCCCGACGGGCCGGTCCCCGTGGTGCGCCGATTCGACACCGACGTGGCCGAGGCCGGCGGAATCGCCCGCGGCCTTCGCCGGGCCCACCGACCGGGCGTGCCGTGGTCCCACCTGGCCGTGCTGGCCCGCACGAACGCCCAGCTCGTGCTGCTCGAGCGCCACCTCCGGGTGGGCGGGGTCCCCTGCCACCTGAGCGGGGGCACCCTCCTGGCTCAGCCCGAGGTCAAAGCCGCCCTGGAGCAGCTTCGGCGCTCACCGGCCGCCACGCCGTTGGCCTCCCGGCTGGCCGACATCGAGGCCATGATGGCCGAAGAGGAACCGGCCGAGGGCGCGGCGGCCGAGCGCCGGCTGAACCTGGAGGCGCTGGTCCGCCTCGGCCGGGACTACGTCGCCGTGGACCCGGCCGCCTCGGCCCCGGGCTTCCTCGCCTGGTTGGGCGCCGGCGTCCGGGGCGACCAACCCGAGGCCAGCGGAGACGCCGTCCAGCTCACCACCTTCCACCGGGCCAAGGGCCTCGAATGGCCGGTGGTCTTCGTGGCCGGCCTGGAGAAGGGCCTGGTCCCGATCGGCCATGCCCGGACCCCCGAGGCCGAGGCGGAGGAGAGGAGGCTGCTCTACGTGGCGCTCACGAGGGCGAGCGACGAGCTCCACTGCACGTGGGCCGAGCGGCGCACCTTCGGATCCCACAGCGTGGCCAGGGAGGTCTCGCCGTACCTGGAGCCCATTCGCTCGGCGGTGGCGGCGATGGGCACCGGCGGCGGCCCCGTGGACTGGCGGGCACGGATCGACGCCGAGCGGGCCAAGCTTCGCACCCTGCGGAGGGACGACGCACCGCAAGGCGATCCCGTCGTCCTCGAGGCGCTCAAGGCCTGGCGGGCGGCCATGGCCAAGGCCTCGGGCGTCCCCGCCTTCGTGATCTTCCACGACTCGACTCTGGCAGCGATGGCCGAGCGCCGCCCCGCCAGCAGGGCGGAGCTGCTGGCCCTGCCTGGCCTCGGCCCGGTGAAGGCCGAGCGCTACGGCGAGACCCTGCTGGCCGTCCTGGCCACCTGCGCCTCCTGACCCGCGTCCGCCTCCACTGTGCGCTTTCGCCTCCGCCAGCGCTTTCCCGCCCCCCTTGCCGCCGTGGAGGAGGCCATCGTGGACCCCGGCTTCCTCCGTCGCATGGGTGAGATCCCGGAGCTGGGCTCACCCCAGCTTCTCGAGCGGCGGGTGGAGGACCACTTGGTGCACCACCGGGTCCGCTACCGCTTCTCCGGCCAGCTGTCGGCGGCCGTGACCTCGGTGGTCGATCCCGCCCGGCTGAGCTGGGTGGAGGAGGTCACCTTGGACCGGCGAACCCACCGGGGCCAGCATCGCATCGTGCCCGACCACTACGGCGACCGCCTCCGGTGCGCGTACACCACCCAGCTGCAGCCCGACGCCCACCACGGCGCCGAACGCCTGGCCGAAGGGGAGCTCGAGGTCCGCTTCCCTTTGGTGGGCGGCAAGGTGGAGCGGGCCATCGTGTCGGGTCTGGTGGAGCGGGCCGAGCTCGAGGCCGCCACCCTCAGCCGATGGCTGCAAGAACGGGGTTGACTCCCGCACCGCCCCGGCGCGACAACCATCCCATGCGCACCTTCCTGTGGCCGGCCGAGGACGGGTGGCCCTACCCCGACGGCGAGCCGGAGGTCACCGACCCCTCGGCCGATCTGGACGACGACCTGGTGTCACTCCTGGCCCGTTCTCCCCACCTCTTCGACGGGCTCGACGAGATCGAACGCCAGGTCGTCACCCGCCACTACGGCCTCGACGGCCAGCCGCCGCAGACCATGAAGGAGCTCCACGCCGACCTGGGCCTTTCGCGGACGGCGCTGCGGGAGGTGCTCGGGGGCGGCCTCCAGAAGCTGCGCGCCAACTTGATCGCCTGACGGCGCCGGCGGCGCCGGCCAAGAAGCCGCTGGCCACGGCGGCCAAGCCGGTGAAGGCGCAGCCCCGCTTCACGGGCTGAGCTCGCCTCGATCTCCGCCTCGCCGCTCAGTCGGCCAGGTCGACCAGCAACGGCGCGTGGTCCGACGGCAGCTTTCCCTTGCGCGCCGACCGGTCGATGAGGGCATAGCGGACCCGCTCGGCCAAGGGCTTGGTCACCAGGATGAGGTCGATGCGCATGCCTCGATGGTTGTGGAAGTCGCCGGCCCGGTAGTCCCAGTACGTGAAGAGCCGGTCCTCCTGGTGGCGGATCCGGAAGGCGTCCTGCAGGCCCCAGTCCTCCAGACGGGCGAGGGCCTCGCGCTCCGGGCCGCTGACGTGGGTCGAGCCCACGAAGCGGCCAGGGTCCCACACGTCGCGGTCGTCGGGAGCCACGTTGAAGTCCCCGCACACCGCCACCGGGTCGTCGGGACCGCAGGTTTGCTCGAGGTGGCGGCGCAGGCGGTCGAACCACGACAGCTTGTAGCGGTACTGGTCGCTGTCGAGGCTCCGGCCGTTGGGCACGTACACGCTCGACACCCGGATGTCACCACAGCGGGCCGAGATCAACCGGGTGTCCTGGTCGGCGTCCAGGCCGGAGCAGAAACCGCTGACCACGTCGTCCATGCCCACCCGGCTGAGGATGGCCACCCCGTTCCACCGGCCGTCCCCGTGATGGGCGCTGTCGTATCCCAGACCGGCGAAGGCCAGGGCCGGGAAGGCGGCGTCAGCGAGCTTGGTCTCCTGCAGGCAGACGATGTCGGGTGTGGCGTACGCCAACCACTCCTCGACCCGAGGCATGCGAACCTTCAAGGAGTTCACGTTCCAGGTGGCGATGCGCACGGCGCCTCATCCGCTCCTGGCGACCTTCCTCGGCGCCTTGGTCGCCTTGGTGGCGTTCGTCGCCTTGAGGGCGTTCGTCGCCTTGGTGGCGTTCGTCGCCTTGGTGGCGTTCGTCGCCTTGGCCTTGGTGGGCTTCGTCGCCTTGGTGGCTCCGGTCGCCTTGGCCTTGACCTTGGTGACCTTCGTCGCCTTGGTCGCCTTGGCCTTGGTGGCCTTCGTCGCCTTCGTCGCCTTGGTCGCCTTGGTCGCCTTGGTCGCCTTCGTCGCCTTGGTCGCGACGGTCGCCTCGGTGGCCGCCGTCTTGGCCGTCTTGGTTCCGGTGGGCCCGGTTGGCGTGGCCGGATCGCCGGGTACTGCCCTCTCGGCTCCGGGCTCGGCGGCGGCTGCCTTCTTGGCCGCCTTCCTCGGTGCCGCCTTTCGAGTCGGCGCCGCCGCCTGGTCCGAGGCCGGCGCCTCGACCGCTCGCGCCGGTGGGCAGGACAGGCCGGGCCCGCCGTCGCCGTGGGCCCCGCTGCGAACCCGCTTTGCGTCCGCGTCCTCGAGGCTGGAGGCGTGGCTCCGCACCGGGATGTCCAGCGACCGGCACAGGTCGAGCGCCTCCTTGTTGGTCAACCCCAGCTCCCGGGCCAGCTCGTAGACGCGGATCCTCTTGGCCGCCCGGCCCTCGGTCGCCGAGGGCCCGGACGCCGGCCCGTCCCCGTCGCCCCCGGTAGTGAGCGATCGATCCATGGACCCGGCGTCGACCGCCACCACCGCGGTCAGCTCCTTCCGACGGCGCCCCGAGCGACGCGCCCGCTCCGGCCTCCGCCTGGCTGCGCCCTCGGTGATCTCGTCCTCCACCGTCTCGGGCGTCGGCTCGCCCGAGACGTGGGCGTACTCGGGCAGGGCCAGCTCGATCCCCCGGCGGGGCGGGTCGAGGGCCTGCACGACGAACGGGCGCCGCTCGCCCCTCCTGAGCACCTCCTTGGCGGCGCGGGGCGGTGGTTGCCCCATGGCGCTGAGTGGGATGTAGCACCGGGCGCTGCTCACCATGACGAAGGCGCCATGGGAGGAGAAGGTCTCCACGTCCCCCTCGACCACGCTGCCCAGGGGGTGGGCGGCCACGAACTCGATGAAGGGCAGGGGGTCGTTCACCGGCTCGGCCGGCGGTGCTCCCCCCCGGCTCCGACGCCGGCGCCGCACCGAGGGTGAGTCCGGCTCCACCGCCTCCTCCGTGGCCACCGCGATCGCCTTTTGGACCTTCTGCTTCTCCTCGGACTTGGGCTTGCGCTCCGCTCGCTTGACGGCCCGCACCGCCTCCCGGCTCTTGGGCCCCCGCACCGGCGTGCGGGCCGTGAACACCCATCCCACCCCCGGCACCGGCTTGCCTCCGATGAGGCGGCCGTTGTTGAACAGCCACTCGTGCTCGCCGTGGAACTCCTGGAAGGAGTCGTTCGAGAGGACGGTGGCACCGACCTTGTCGGCCACCCGCAGGAGGAAGGCGTCTCCCCGACCGATGGCCCCTGCCGGTGGGCACACCACCTCGTTGTGGGCCACGGCCTCGTCGTAGGTGGCTCGCTCCGACTCGTCGATGCGATGACCGAAGGTGGCGTCGACCACCACGGTGATCACGTCGTCGGGAAACTCCCGGCTGTACTCGCGCACGGCCTCCTCGAGCTGGGCCAGGCTGGGCAGTGAGCGGCCCTCGGTGGCGATGTTGGAGCCGTCGACGACGACGTGGCGGGCTGACACTTCAACGGAGAACTGTAAGCGATGGGACCGCCGATCCCTAGGATGCGCCCATGCGACGCGGCGCCGACGAGCTCGCGACCCTTGCGCTCGCGCCCTGAAGCCGTGGCCCGTCCTCCCGCTTCCGAGCTGGCTCAGATCGCCGACGCCCACGCCCGGCTCTTGGCCGGGGTGGCCCCGCTCAGCGACGAGCAGGCCGCTGGTCCCTCGCTCCTGCCCGGCTGGACCAGGGCAGAGGTGATCACCCACCTGGCCCGCAACGCCGACGCCAACCGGCGCACGGCCGAGGGCGTGCTGCGGGGGGAGACGGTGCCCAAGTACCCCGGCGGCCAGGCCCAGCGGACGGCGGAGATCGCCGCCGGCCGAGGCCGCCGGCCCGCCGAGCTGATCGCCGACCTGGCCCGTTCAGTGGAATGGCTGCACGACACCTGGGCCGCCCTGCCGCCCGCCAGCTGGGACGAGCCGGGCGAAGGGCCCGAGGGCCCGCCCGGCCGAGCCGCGCTGTGGAACCGTTGGCAGGAGGTCGAGGTCCACCATGTCGACCTCGACCTGGGGTACCGGCCCGAGGACTGGCCGGTGGCCTTCACCGCCCGGCTCCTGTCCCGTTCCGTGGCCGACCTCCCGGGCCGGGCCCAGCCCGACCTCCCACCGGCGGACGCCACCTGGGTGCTGTGGGCCGACGACCTGCGCCTGGCCTGGGCGGTCACGGCAGGGGGCGGCTGCGTGCAGGTGGACACGGTGGCCGAGGTGGAGCACCCCGACGTCATGGTGCGGGGCCCGGGCCGGCAGCTGGCCGCGTGGCTGCTCGGCCGCCTTCCGCTGGACGCCACCGGGCTGGCCGTGTCGGGAGACCGCCTCCTCGCCGTCGGCCTGCCCGGGTGGTTCCCCCTGCGGGAGGTGATCGGCTAGCGAAGCCCGACGAGGGAGCGGTCGAGGAGGTCCTCCTGCTCCATCTGGTGCAGGGCGGCGATGCCCGAAGCGGGGCTGGCCGACTCCACCCGAGACACGTGACGGAGCTCGAAGTCCCCCCGCAACAGCCGGTGGAGACGGCCGTGCACGAAACTCCAGGCCCCCATGTTCTCGGGCTCCTCCTGGAGCCAGACCACCTCCGAGGCGTGGCGGTAGCGGGCCAGGACGGCGGCCAGACGGTCCTCCGGCCAGGGGTACAGCTGCTCCACCCGCACGACGGCGGCCGGGAGCGCCTCCTTGTCCCGGCGGGCCATGGCGTCATAGGCCACCTTGCCGCTGGCCAGCACCACGCGCCGCACCTCGGCCGGCTCGAGGCCGACGCCGCCCTGGTCGGCCACGGCCGGGTCGTCGAGCAGCTCCTGGAACCGGCCGTGGACCAGCTCGTCGGCCCGGGAGTGGGCCTGGCGGGCCCGCAGTAGGGACTTCGGGGTGAACACGACCAGCGGCTTGCGCTTGTCCCGGCGGACCTGGCGGCGAAGCAGGTGGAAGTACTGCGCCGACGTGGTGCAGTTCACCACCTGGATGTTGTCCTCGGCCGAGAGGGTGAGGAACCGCTCGAGGCGGCCCGAGGAGTGCTCCGGGCCCTGTCCCTCGTGGCCGTGGGGCAGGAGCAGGACGAGCCCCGAGGTCTGTCCCCACTTGTCCTCCGCCGCCACCAGGAACTGGTCGACGATGACCTGGGCGCCGTTGACGAAGTCGCCGAACTGGGCCTCCCAGGCGACCAGGGCGTCCTTGTGCACCACGGAGTACCCGTACTCGAAGCCGAGGGCGGCGTACTCCGAGAGCAGCGAGTCGTAGACGAAGAACCGGCCCTGGTTGCCCGAGGGGGCGAGCTGGCTCAGAGGCACGTGCTCGGCACCGGTCTGGTAGTCGACCAGGACGGCGTGGCGCTGGGAGAAGGTTCCCCGGCGCGTGTCCTGGCCGGCCAGGCGCACGTCGGTGCCCTCCAGCAGCAGCGAGCCGAAGGCCAGCGCCTCGGCCAGCGCCCAGTCGACGTCGTCCTCGGCGTAGAGGCGGGCCCGGTTCTGGAGCTGGCGGGCCAGCTTGGGATGCACGGTGAAGCCTTCGGGGGCCGAGTGCACGGCGCCGGCCACGTGGTCCAGGACGTCGCGGCTCACACCGGTCTCGGGTGAGGGCGGCACCTCCACGGGAGGGGCGGTGACGAGGGACGTGGGGCGGGGCGGCGCCGACTGGCGGGTCTCGTCCAGGGCTGCCTGCAGGCGGGCCGAGAAGTCCTCGAGCGCCTTCTCGGCCTCCTCGAGGGTGAAGTCGCCCCGGTTCACCAGGGCCTCGGTGTAGAGCTTGCGCACCGAACGGCGAGCGTCGATGCGCTCGTACATCTGGGGCTGGGTGTAACCCGGCTCGTCGCCCTCGTTGTGCCCGAAGCGGCGGTAGCACACCATGTCGATGACGACGTCCTTCTGGAACGCCTGGCGGAAGGCGAAGGCCAGACGAGCCACCCGCACGCAGGCCTCGGGGTCGTCACCGTTCACGTGGAAGATGGGGGCCTGGACCATCTTGGCCACGTCGGTGGCGTACACCGACGAGCGGGCCTCGGCCGGCGCGGTGGTGAAGCCGACCTGGTTGTTGATGACCAGGTGGACGGTGCCTCCCGTGCGGTAGCCCCGCAGGGCCGACAGGTTCAGCGTCTCGGCCACCACACCCTGGCCGGCGAAGGCGGCGTCGCCGTGGACCAGCACGGACAACACGGGATAGGCGCCGCCCTGGTCGAGGATGTCCTGCTTGGCCCGGACCATGCCCTCCACCACGGGGTCGACGGCCTCGAGGTGGGAGGGGTTGGACGCCACCGTGACCGGGATCTGCTTGCCCGACATGCCGACGAACTTCCCGCTGGCCCCCTTGTGGTACTTGACGTCTCCGGAGCCCTGCACCGTGTTCGGGTCGATGTCGCCCTCGAACTCGCGGAACAGCTCGCGGTAGGACTTGCCCACGATGTTGGCCAGCACGTTGAGCCGACCACGGTGGGCCATGCCCAGCACGACCTCGACCACGCCCGCCTTGGCCGCCTCGTCCAGGACGGTGTCGAGCAGCGGGATGGCCGACTCCCCTCCCTCGAGGCCGAAGCGCTTCTGGCCCACGTACTTGGTGTGGAGGAACCGCTCGAAGGCCTCGGCGGCGTTGAGCCGGTCCAGGATGTGCCGCTGCTCCTCGGCCGTGGGGTGGGGGCTCACCCCCTCCACGTGGTGTTGGATCCAGCGCTTCTGGTCGGGCTCCTGGATGTGCATGTACTCCACACCCACCGTCCGGCAGTAGGCGTCGCGCAGGATTCCGAGGATGTCGCCCAGCGACAACAGCTCCCGCCCGGCCAGACCGTCGGTGAGGAACTCCCGGTCGAGATCCCAGATGGTGAGCCCGTAGGTCGCCGGGTCCAGCTCGGGGTGGGTGCGGGGCTCCTTGGCGGCCAAGGGATCGAGGTCGGCGATGAGGTGACCGCGGACGCGGTACATGTTGATCAGGGTCTGGACGTGGATCTGCTTGGTCAGCGCGGCGCGCTCCTGGTCCACCGGGTTGATGTCCCGGCGCCAGCGAACGGGCTCGTAGGGGACGCCGACGGCGTGGAAGACGTCGTCGTAGAAGCGGTCCTCGCCCAGCAGGAGCCGGTGGACCCGCTGCAGGAACAGCCCGGACTCGGCGCCCTGGATGATGCGGTGGTCGTAGGTCGAGCTGAGGGTGATGACCTTGCTCACCCCCAGCTGAGCCAGCATCCGGGGATCGGCGGCCTGGTACTCGGCCGGGTAGTCGATGCTCCCCACGCCGATGATGGCTCCCTGGCCGGGCATGAGCCGGGGAACCGACTGCACGGTACCGATGGTCCCGGGATTGGTGAGGGTCACGGTGACCCCGGCGAAGTCGTCGGCGGTGATCTTGTTGGTCCGCACCCGCCGGATCAGGTCCTGATAGGCCATCCAGAACCCCCGGAAGTCCAGCGTGTCGGCCTCCTTGATGCACGGCACCAGCAGCGTGCGGGTGCCGTCCGCCTTCTCCACGTCGACGGCCAGGCCGAGGCCGACGTGCTCGTGGCGCAGGACGGCGGGCTTGTCGCCGGCAACGAAGGAGGACTTCATGGCCGGCACGTCCTGCAGGGCGCGGACGACGGCGAAGCCGATGAGATGCGTGAACGACACCTTGCCGCTCCGCGTGCGACCGAGGTGGTTGTTGAGGATCTTGCGGTTCACCTCGAGGAGGCGGGCCGGGATGGTCCGGAAGCTGGTGGCGGTGGGCACGCCCAGGCTGGCTTCCATGTTGGCCACCACGCGGGCGGCGGCACCGCGGAGGGGAGCGGCCCCGGCCACCGGCTGCACGACGGCCGACACCGAGGGCCGCTGCCGAGGGGCATCGGCCGGCGTCTGCCCCTGAGCCCGCCCGCTCTGGGCGCCGTTGCCGGGGTCGTCCCTGCGGTAGTCGGCGAAGAACTCCTGCCAGCTCTCGCTGACCGAGGACGGGTTCTCCCGGTACTGCTCGTACATCTCGTCGACGAGCCAGTCGTTCGGTCCGAACGAGGCCGCGGTGGGTTGGTCCTCCGGCATCGCCACCCCATGCTACCGGTGGCCCCCCACCACCCATCGCACCGTGAGCGTCAGGGCCGGGCCGGCTTCGGGTGGGAGCTCGCCGCCGTCGGCAACGTGAAGCTCACGGTGGCCCCGCCCGTCGGACCGTTGAAGGCGCGGATCGTCCCGCCGTGGGCGAGCACCAGGTCGTGGGCGATGGACAACCCCAGGCCGCTGCCCCGGGAGTCGGCCGAGCGGCTGAACCGCTCGAAGAGATGCGCAAGCTGGTCCGGCGCGAAGCCGGGACCGGAGTCGGTGACGGTGAAACGGACCTCCTTCCCGTCTCCCTCCACCCGGAGGCTGACCGCCCCGCCGCCGGGCACGTGGCGGATGGCGTTCGACAACAGGTTCACCAGCACCTGGCGGATGCGGCGGGGGTCGACGTCGAGCTCGGGGAGCTGTCCCGACAGCGACGACGAGATGGTGACGCCTTGGCGCTCGGCCAGCGCGGCGTGGCTCTCGACGGCGTCTTCGACCAGCGCCGACGGGTGGGTCCGCTCGGGATGAAGGGCCAGCCGGCCCGCGTCCGCCATGGCCAGCGTGTGGAGATCGTCGACGAGGCGTCCGAGGAGTTGGGTCTCCTCCAGGAGGGACAGGAGATGACGGTCGTCGCGCGGGTGGATGCCGTCGACCTGCGCCTCGATGCCGCTCTGGAGGACGGCGAGGGGGGTTCGCAGCTCGTGGGTGACGTCGGCCAGGAACCGGCGGCGCTGGTCCTCGGAGGCGGCCAGCCGGCCCGCCATCTCGTTGAACGTCGTGATCAGCGAACGGAGCTCCCGGGGGCCGTCGGGCTCGACCCGCGCCTCGTAGTCACCCTGGCCCAGGCGCTGCGCCGCCCCCAGCAGGTCACCCACCGGCCCGCTGATGCGGCGGTAGGCCAGCAACGTGGCCGATCCGCCGACGACCGCCACCAGGCCGGCGAACGCCACGAGCGCCCCGGGCCCCCTGTCCCGTCCGCCGTGACCCCACGGGCGGCCGCCACCCCCGGCGCTCAGGCCGACCAGGAACCCGAAGCCCACCAGCGCCACCAGGACGGCGAGGAGGACGAGCAGGAGACGGCGGCGGAAGCGACGGGGGGCGGCGTGCCACGGGGGGCGCCGGGGAGGCCACTGCTCGCCCTCGGGCCACCAGGGCGGCGCCCGCCGGGCCCGGCTGGCGTCGGCAGGCGGGCGCGTGGTCACGCCTCGGCGAAGCGGTAGCCGACGCCGTGAACGGTGACCACGTACCGGGGCCGGTGAGGGTCGGGCTCGAGCTTGCGGCGGATGTTCTTGACGTGGGCGTCGATGGCCCGCTCGTAGGACTCGACGGCCACCCCGTGGATGACGCCCAGGAGCTGACGGCGGGTGAAGACCCGACCGGGTTGGCGAGCCAGGTGGGCCACCAGCTCGAACTCCGTGGCCGTCAGCTCGACGGGCCGCCCGGCGACCGTGACGCTGCGGCGATCGGGATCGACGCTGACATCGCCCACCGCGAGGCGCACGACGCGGTCGGAGGACGGCCCGGCCCGGCGGAGCACGGCTCGCACCCGGGCCACCAGCTCTCGGGGGCTGAAGGGCTTCACCAGGTAGTCGTCCGCCCCGAGCTCGAGGCCGAGCACGCGGTCCACCTCGTCGCTGCGGGCCGTCAGCATGATGATCGGGACCGGGGCCCGCCGTTGCAGCTCCCGAGCCACGTCCAACCCGTCCAGGCCGGGAAGGCCGAGGTCCAGCACCACGAGGTCCGGGGAGACGGCCCCCGCCTTCTCGAGCGCGCTGGGGCCGTCGGCGGCAATGCTCACCGAGAACCCGGCGTCGGCCAGGTAGTCCCGCACGACCTGAAGGATCTTCGGTTCGTCGTCGACGACGAGCACCCTCTTCATCAGGTCTCCATCCTCGCGGCACCGGCGGGGCACCTGGCGCCCCGCCGGTCGTGCCACCCCGGGCGTCAGCCGGGTGGCGCCGTCGATGTTCCCGCCCCGGCGGGGCCGGCGCCGGTCGTCGGGGCGCTCGGGTCTTCATGGGCCCGGCGGTGCCATTCCTGGAACGCCGCCTCGGCTCCGCTGTGGGCCCACGGGCCGGGGCCCGGCGGGTGCCAGCCGCCATAGGGCCCGCGCCGCCCGGCCGCCAGCAGGGCCACCACGCCGATCGCCAACAGGGGGAACAGGATAAAGCCCGGCCCGGGCCCGTACCCCCAGCCGTGCCCGCCGGTCACCCGGACGACCTCACCCTCCCCACCGCCCCGGGTGACCTCGTGGTGCCGCCCGGCCCGGTAGGCGCCCGCGGCCACCCCGACCAGCATCGTGGCGGCCAGGACCCCGACGGCGACGCCGGTCCACATTCGTCTGTTCATCTCGTCTCCTCGCTCAGGTGTTTCCGATCTCACGATCACAGGCGGTTGTGAACGCGTCGTGGAGACGGTGCGGATGTTTCCGCCGCTTCCGCTACGCCGAGGGGCCGCAGCCCTCATGGCCGGTCACCCGGCGAACCGGAGTGGCTCCTCGATGAGGCGCACCTCCACGTCGGGCTCCGCCGGGTCGAACCAGGGGGCATGGGCGGGACCGTCCGGGCAGACCCGCCACTTGCGGCAGACCCGGTCGATGCCG
>JALYHF010000188.1 GCA_030776745.1 Actinomycetota bacterium
CCCCGGCAGGGGCAGCGGAGGGCGAGCCCGCCGGGGCCAGCCCCTCGCCGTCGGCCAGGAGGGCCCGCAAGACGGCCACCAACGGGGCGGGGGCCACCACCACGCGGGTGCGAAAGGCCGCCACCACCGACGCCGGTCCCACCACGGCGAGGGCTCGGAAGCCGGCGGCCACCAAGTCGGCGGCGACCACGGCGAGGGCGCGGAAGACGGCCACGGAGGCGACGGCCACCACCAAGGCGCAGAAGCCGAGGGCGGCCAAGGCGTCGCCCGCCACCACGAGAGCCCGCAAGCCGGCCGGCACCAAGGCGGCGGCGCCCAAGCGTCGGAGCTAGGCGCTCAGCGGTTCCGTTCGCTCCGGACGAACCGCTTCGTGCCGACGACGAGGAAGACGGTGAACATGGCCACCACGGCGACCAGGTTGACGGTTGGACGCTGCAGCACGACCTCGGCGTACTCGGCCTCCCCTCGGTAGTACACGCCCCGCAACAAGTCGATGACGTAGCGGAGCGGGGTGAGCTGGGACAGCGCGTCGAGGTAGAAGGGGAGCTCCCGGACCGGCACGAACACCCCGCCCAGGAAGAACTGGGGCAGGATGACGAACGGGAAGACCTGGTCGGCGGCGCGGCGGCTCTGGAAGACCGAGAGCACCAGGATCCCGAAGGCGCCCCCCACCAGGCAGGCGATGACCAGCACCGGGAACATGGCCACGACGGTGGCCGGGCTCAAGGGCACCCCGACGACCAGGCCGAAGGCCAGGATGCCGACGGCCTGCACCAGGGAGACCGCTGACTCGCCGAGGATCTTTCCCAAGATGATGGCGTACCGCGACACCGGTGCGACGAAGATCTCCTGGGTGAAGTCGCTCTCTCGGTCCTCGAGGAGCGAGATGATCCCCAGCGCGCTCGACTGGAAGAGCACCTGGCCGAGGACCCCGACGAAGGTGAAGACCTCGAGGTCGTAGGCCAGCGACTGTCCGAGGTTGGCCTCGGCGGAGGCACCGAGGATCCCGATGATGAGCACCGGGAAGATGAAGGTGGAGACCAGTCGCGGACGGTCCCGCAGGAACTTGATGACGTCGCGGTAGGCGATGGCCAGCACCGGGCTCACGCCTCCGCCTCCTGGGCGACGATCTGCAGGTAGGCGTCCTCGAGGGTGGGTGTCGAGGTGCGCAGGACCGTCAAGGGCGTGCGCAGGCGCTTCACCACCTCGTAGGCGGTGTGACGGCCGAGCTCCACGTGGACCAGGTCGTGCTCGGCATGGGTCAGGCCCAGGCCGTCCAACTCGGCCAGCAGGGCGGGGCGGTCGTCGGCGTCGACCAGCAGCTCCTCTCGAACGAGCTCGGCCTTGATGGCCCGCGGCGAACCGTACGACACCACCTCGCCCTTGTTGATGATGCAGATGGCGTCGGCCTGCTCGGCCTCCTCGAGGTAGTGGGTGGTGAGGAACACCGTGGTGCTGTGCTGGGAGCGCACCTGCCCCAGGTGCTTCCAGAGGTCCCTGCGACTGCCGGCGTCGAGCCCGGTGGTGGGCTCGTCGAGGAACATGACCTTCGGGTGGTGCACGAGGCTACGGATGATCTCCAGCTTGCGCTTCATCCCTCCCGAGAAGGTGCGTACCGGGCGGAACACCTCCCGCTCGAGGCCCAGCACCGCGGCCATGTCCCACACCAGGTCCCGGTAGGCCTTCGGCATGAGCCGGAAGGTCGGGCGGAACGGGAACAGGCCGTACATCACGGCATGGAAGCGGACGTTCTCCTCGGCGGTCAGGTTGAGGTCGAGACTGGGTTGCTGGAAGATGATGCCCGCCTTGCGGCGGATGGCGTCCGGCTCCCGGGCCAGGTCGTGGCCGTCGACGCTGGCGTGACCGCTGGTCGGGGCGAGCGTGGTGGTGAGGATGGAGAGCAGCGTCGTCTTCCCGGCGCCGTTCGGGCCCAGCAGGGCGAAGAACTGGCCTTCGTCGACCTCGAGGCTCACGCCGGCGAGGGCGTCCACCGCGCTCTTCTGGTAGCGCTTGACCAGCTGGTCCACGCGCACGATCGGTCGGCTTGGCATTCCGCGAGCAGTCTGCCAAGCAATGCACCCCCGACCCCCCCCTTTGCCTGCTAAAGGTTGATTATGTGGGCATCGTTCGTCGGAGGATCCCCACCGCCTGCTCGAGGCAGGCCAGGTCGGGTTCGGGAAGCGACTGGAGTTGGCGGGCGAGTTGGCGGACGCGAAGCCGCCGGCCCCGCCGCATGCTGCGACGTCCCCGCGCCGTCGGGCTCAAGAGCACCACTCGGCCGTCGCCCGAGTGCGGTCGGCGCTCCACCAAGCCCGCCTGCTCCAGGGCGGCCACGATGCGGCTCATGGTGGGGGGGCTCACCTGCTCGGCGGCGGCCAGGTCCCCCAGGCTCCTGGGCCCGCCGAAGACGAGGACCGACAAGGCCGAGAGGCGCGCCGGGGTGATGCCGAGCGCCTGGTCGGAGTGGCGGAGGCTGCGGAGGAGCTGGACGGCGACGGAGTGAAGCTCGGTGGCCAGGCCTTCCACGCGCTGACGGTCCGGACGCAAGCGCCCCCCTGTTGATGTCGTTAGCGCTGCTAACTATAATGCCCGGTCGGTCCCGAGCGTCCCAAGGAGAAGGCGTGAGTGGATCGGTGGAGGGGTTGGGCCGGCTCCACCAGGTCGCACAGCGCGCCATCGACCTCGATCGGGCCATCGAGTTCTACCGAGATGCCTTGGGCGTGCCGCTCATCGCCCGGTTCGACCCGCCCGGCTTGGCGCTGCTGAACCTGGGTGGGGTGCGCCTGTTGCTCGAGGCCGCCGCGCCCAGCGCCACGCTGTACTTCTGGGTGGAAGAGATCCATGCCGCCTTCGAGCGACTGCGCTCGCGCCGCGTCGGATTCGTCAGCGAGCCGCAGCTCGTGCATCGAGACGACGACGGCCTGTTCGGTCCGCCGGGCGCCGAGGAGTGGATGGCGTTCTTCCACGACACCGAAGGCAACCTTCTGGCCATCGCCTCACGCCAGGAGGGGTGAACGTCCCCGCCACTGGCTTCGGTCTCGCCGGAACGGCACTAGGTTGAGGGGGGCATGGCCCGCAGGATCGACGTGGAGCTGACCAGCGCCCGCGAGGACGGCACCTGGACGTGGCGCGTGGCCGGGGCCAAGCAGCCCAGAGGCGTGATGAACGGCACCCTGCTGAGCGAGGGGGCCCGGGTGGGCGACGTGGTGCGGGTGGAAGCCGACTTCGAGATCGACGGGATCTTCGTCACCTCGGTGTTGCCCACCCGAGAGAAGAAGCGCTCGGAGCCCGAGCGGGTCGAGGTGATCGGCCCGCCGAGGGAGCACCGGGGGGTGACGTCGTCGCTCACGTCCAAGCCGGAGGCGCCCCGGCGTCCCGCCCGGCGCCAGGGCCAAGGGGCAGGCCGCCGGGCCCCTGGGGGGGAGAGCCCGGAGCGGCCCGATGGGCCAGGGCGCCCGCCGCACCCGGCCCGCGTCGAGCGACCGGGGAGGCCGCCACGGGATCGCAACGGCCGGGACGGGCGAGCACCGCGACGGGACGCGGGTCGACCCGAGCAGGACGGAAACGCCCTGGCCGGGCGGAACCGGCGCGGTGAGCACCCCGAGCCAGCTGGCCCGCCCAAGGCCAAGCGGCTCAGTCCGGCCAACGTGCACCGCGCCGCCGTGCTCGCCTCCCTCCCCCCCGAGCAGAGGCCCATCGCCGAGCAGGTCCTGCGAGGCGGCATCCCGGCCGTCCGCCATGCCGTTGAGCTGCAGAACGCGCAGCTCCGAGAGCAGGGCCGACAGGAGGTCAGGGCCGAGCCGCTGGTGGCCATCGCCGAGCAGCTGCTCCCGGAGCTGAAGAGAGCCGAGTGGCGGGACCGGGCCGAGGCGGCGGCCAAGGCGATCGACGAGATCGCCCTGCGCGATCTGCGTTCGGTGGTCGCCGGCGCCGAGGCGGCCGCCCGCGACGACGAGAGCCGGCTTCTGGCCCGAACCCTGCGCGAGGCCCTCCAGCGCCGCCTGAGCGCGCAGCGGGAGCGCTGGATCGCCGAGATCACCGCCGCCTTGGACGAGGGGCGCCTGGTGCGGGCCCTGCGAGCCTCCGCTCGCCCCCCGGATCCGGCGGCGCGCTTTCCCGCCGAGCTGGCCCTGCGCATGAGCGAGGCGGCCAGCACGGCCATGGCTCCCGAGGTGACCCCGGACCGCTGGGCCACGCTGCTCGACGCGGTGGCGGACTCCCCGGTGCGACGGTCGGTGAAGCCGGCCGGACTGCCGACGGAGGCCGGGAACGACCTGTTGCAGGCGGCGCGCCAGGCTTCCGGCCGCGTGCCCGCCCTGGCCGGCCTGCTCGGCATCGAGATGCCTCCGCCTCCCGGCCCCGCCGGCCATGGGCGCCCGACCTCGGGCCCCTCCGGGCCGGCGAGACGAGCCCGCCGGGGAGGGCCCCGGG
>JALYHF010000189.1 GCA_030776745.1 Actinomycetota bacterium
CCATAGGCCCTGGCGGCGGAGCGGCATAGGCCGTGGCGGGGTGGCGGGCCGGTTCGGGCCGCCAGCGCCCTCCGCCCGCCGCCGGTCGACCCCGCCCCCGCCGCAGTAGCTTGGCCCCGCCGATGCCCGCCCACCCCTTGTTCGCGGCCGCTTCCGACGCGCTCCAGGTCGCCAGCCCGAGCCCGACGGCGGTTCGGCCATGACCGCGCCCGGTCCCCTGGCCCTCGTGGGCGGGGCCGAGTGGCAGGAGGGCTGCACCTTCGACGGCGAGCTGCTGGAGGCCAGCGGGGTCGCCGAGGTGCTGGTGCTGCCGACGGCGGCGGCCTACGAGCACCCGGAGCGAGCGGTGGAGTCGGCCACCCGGTGGTTCGAGGGCCTCGGTGCCACGGTGCGGGGGCTGATGGTGCTCGGCCGCCACGACGCCGAGGAGCCGGCCAACGCCGACGCCGTCCGGGACGCCCGCTTCATCTACCTCGGTGGCGGCTCACCCCTCCACCTGCGGTCGGTGCTCAAGGACTCGGCGGTGTGGGACGCGCTGGTGGCCGCCTGGCAGGGTGGGGCGGTGCTGGCCGGCTCGTCGGCCGGCGCCATGGTCCTCACCGACCCCATGGTCGACCCTCGCGGCGGTGCCTTCACCGTGGGGCTCGGCCTCGTGGCCCAGCTCGCCGTCATCCCGCATCACGACTCGTGGTCGCCCGACAAGGCCAAGCGCACCATCGACCTGGCCCAGCGGGGGCTGCCGGTGGTCGGCATCGACGAGCGCACGGCGCTGATCCGCCGCCACGGCGGGGGCTGGACGACGGCCGGGGTGGGTTCGGTGAGGGTCTGGGTCGACGGTCACGACGCCGGCCTCGACGCGCTCCCCGGTTGAGGACGGTCCCCGCGCCGCCGCTCAGTCGGAGGATTCGGTGATGGTCACCGACTCGATGACCACCCGCTCCTTGGGCTTGCCCGCCCCCGGCGTCCCCACGGCGTCGATGGCCTGGACCACGTCGAGGCCCTTCACCACCTTGCCGAACAGCGAGTACAGCGGTGGCAGGCGCATCCCGTCGGGGCCGCTGATGACGAAGAACTGGCTGCCGTTGGTGTTCGGGCCGGAGTTGGCCATGGCGAGGGACCCGAGCTCGTAGCGACCGGCCTTGGGGAGCTCGTCGTCGAACCGGTACCCCGGTCCGCCCCGGCCGCTTCCCTCCGGGTCGCCGCCCTGCAGCACGAAGCCGGGGATGACGCGGTGGAAGGCGATGCCGTCGAAGTAGTGGTACCGGGCGAGGACCACGAAGTTGTTCACCGTCCTCGGCGCGGCCACGGCGTCCAGAGCGATGACCATGGTGCCCTTCGACGTCACCATCTCGGCCGTGTAGCGCCTCTTCGGGTCGATGCACATCGGCGGTGGGGCGTCGAAGCGCCGCTTCTTCGGGCTGGAGCCGTCCTCGGCCGGGCACTCGGTGGGCATGGGGGGGCTCCTCAGGACTCGGTGATCGTGACCTTGGTGATCTTGTGGACGACCTTGGGAGGGCTGGGGTCCGGTGCGCCGTCGGCCTCGATGCGCTCCACCACGTCGAGCCCGTCGGTGACCTGGCCGAACAGCGAGTACTTGGGCGGCAGCTGCTCGCCCTGCTCGCCGCTGATGATGAAGAACTGGCTGCCGTTGGTGTTGGGCCCGGAGTTGGCCATGGCCAGCGAACCGGTCCGGTACTGCCCCTCCTCGGGCAGCTCGTCGGCGAAGGTGTAGCCGGGACCACCGCGGCCCGTGCCCTGCGGATCGCCGCCTTGGAGCACGAAGCCGGGGATGACGCGGTGGAAGGCGAGCCCGTCGAAGTAGTGGTAGCGGGCCAGCACCACGAAGTTGTTCACCGTCTTGGGCGCCTTGGCGGGATCGAGGGCGGCGACGATGGTGCCGGCGTCGGTCTCGATGGTGGCCGTGTAGCGCTTGGCCGGGTCGATGCACATCGGCGGCGCCGAGTCGAACTCGGACTTCTTGGGCGAGCTTCCGTCCGCCTTGGGGCAGGCGTCGTCACGGGACGTCTCGCCGGTGCCCGCCCTCTCCGCCCTTCCCTTCCCGGCGGACACGTTCTCCCCCTCGCCGCCACCGGTCCCGAACACGGCGGCCACGAGGGCGATGACCACGAGGAGCCCCAGGCCGGCGATGATGCGCCGTCGCCGGGCCTGGCGATGCTGGTACGCCCGCATGGCCTCCTGGCGCGCCTGGCGGCCCTGCTTCTTGCGCTGGCGCTTCTTGCTGGGCACGGCTGGGCAACTCTAGTGCGTCCCCCGGTGACCACTACGCTCGGGCTGATGGCGCTGGTGGTCCAGAAGTTCGGCGGAACCTCGGTGGCTGACGGCGACCGGATCCGAGCCGTGGCCGACCACATCGCCCGCACCCGCCGCCAGGGCACGGGGGTGGTCGTGGTCGTGAGCGCCATGGGCAAGACCACCGACGAGTTGGTCCGGCTGGCCAACGAGGTGTCTCGGACCCAGCCCGGTCGCGAGTACGACATGTTGCTCACCGCCGGGGAGCGCATCTCCATGGCCCTGCTGTGCATGGCTCTGGCCGACCTCGGCGTGGCGGCCGCCTCGTTCACCGGGAGCCAGGCCGGGATCATCACCGACACCAACCATCGCCGGGCCAAGATCCTGGAGGTGAAGGGGGACCGGCTGCGCCACGCCCTGGAGGCGGGCCAGGTACCGGTGGTGGCCGGCTTCCAGGGAGTCTCCACCACCAAGGACGTGACCACCATCGGCCGGGGTGGGTCGGACATCACCGCCGTGGCCCTGGCCGCCGCGTTGGGGGCGCGTGTCTGTGAGATCTACACCGACGTGTCGGGGGTGTTCACCGCCGATCCCCGGATCGTCCCGACGGCCCGAAAGCTGGCCAGCGTCAGCTACGAGGAGATGCTGGAGATGGCGGCGACGGGCGGGCGGGTGCTGGCCCACCGGTCGGTGGAGTTCGCCCGCAACCACGGTGTGCCGTTGCACGTGCGATCCAGCTTCACCTGGGAACCTGGCACCTGGGTGCGCGAGGAGGACGAGTCCATGGAGCAGCCCATCATCTCGGGCATCACCCACGACACCACCGAGGCCAAGGTCACGGTGATCGGCGTCCCGGACCGGCCCGGCATCGCCGCCCGGCTGTTCCGGGCCCTGGCCGACAACAACGTCAACGTCGACATGATCGTGCAGAACGTGTCGGTGGGCGGGGCCACCGACATCTCCTTCACGGTGCCCACCGAGGACCTGCCCGCCGCCATGGAGGTGGGCCAGGCCCATGCCCCCGAGATCGGGGCCAGTGGCGTGGTGGCCGACAGCGACATCGCCCGGGTGTCGCTGGTGGGCGCCGGGATGAAGACCCACCCCGGAGTGGCCGCCACCATGTTCGAGACGCTGGCCGGGGAATCGGTGAACATCGAGATGATCTCCACGTCGTCGATCCGCATCTCGTGCGTGGTGCGAGGCGGCGAGGTGGAGCGGGCCGTGCAGTCCCTCCACGACGCCTTCAAACTCTAGGGTCGGGCGCGTCGACCGGCCTACCATCGTGGACATGAGACTCGGCGTGGTGGGCGCCACCGGGATGGTGGGCGAGGTCATGCGCCGCGTGCTGGCCGAGCGGGCCTTTCCGGCCGAGGAGGTGCGCTTCTTCGCCTCTGCCCGCTCCGCCGGGCGCCGGCTGCCCTGGGCCGGCGGCGACGTCGAGGTGGAGGACGCCGCCACCGCCGACTTCTCCGGCCTCGACATCGTGATCATGTCGGCGGGGGCCACGCCGTCGCGGGAGCTGGCGCCGAGGGCGGCCGCCGCCGGCGCAGTGGTCGTCGACAACTCGTCGGCCTGGCGCATGGACCCCGACGTGCCCCTGGTGGTCCCCGAGGTCAACGCCCAGGCCTTGGCGGCCACGCCCAAGGGGATCGTCGCCAACCCGAACTGCACCACCATGGTGTGCATGCCGCCGCTCAAGGCCCTGCACGACGAGGCCGGCCTCCGCCGGCTGGTGGCGTCCACCTATCAGGCCGTGTCGGGCGGGGGCCAGCAGGGTGTGGCCGAGCTGGACGAGCAGGTGCGCAAGGTGGGGGATCGGGCCGCCGAGCTGGCCCTCGACGGTGCCGCCGTGGAGCACCCGCCGCCGTCGAAGTTCCCCGCCCCCATCGCCTTCAACGTGGTGCCCCTCGCCGGCACCCTCGTCGACCACGAGACCGACGAGGAGCACAAGTTCCGGAACGAGAGCCGAAAGATCCTCGGGCTTCCCGAGCTGGCCGTGTCCTGCACCTGCGTGCGCGTGCCCGTGTTCACCGGCCATGCCGTGAGCCTCAACGCCGAGTTCGACCGGCCCATCTCGGTGGAGCGGGCCCGGGAGGTCCTGGCCGCCGCCGGGCCTGCCGTCGTCCTCACCGACCTCCCCACGCCGCTGGGGGCCACGGGGAGGGACCCCTCCTACGTGGGCCGCCTCCGCCAGGACCCCGGTACCCGGAACGGCCTGGCGCTGTTCGTGGTGGGCGACAACCTGCGCAAGGGAGCCGCCCTCAACGCCGTGCAGATCGCCGAGGCCTTGCTGGAGCGGCTGGCCTGAGCGGCTGTCCTACGGGCAGGTGCACGGGCTGGTCCCGCACTTCGGGCAGCCCTGGGCGTAGCGAGCCGCGGCCTCGGCGAGCGACAGCCCCAGCTGGTTGGCCAGAGACGCCAGCCAGGCCAGGACGTCACCCAGCTCGTGAAGGCGCTCCTCGTCGGTGCCCTTGCGGACGGAGCGGGCCAGCTCCCCGACCTCCTCGGCCAGCCAGGCGACGGTCGCCTCGGTGCCGCGGCGGCGGTCCCGCACGCCATAGGCATGGTCCACCCGGGTCTGGAACTCGGCGATGTCCACGCCGGAAGGTTGCCATGCAGGAATGTTTCGTTCACCTTTCGCTGTCGACTTCTCGTCTCGTCCCCCTGTACCCTTTCCCTCCAACCCCCTGATGACGACCACCGTCGCTGCTCCGACCGACCAACCGAGCGCGCCTGCGGAGATGCCCCGGCGCTGGCTCCGTCGCGGCCTGATCGCCCTCGCCGTCCTGGTCGTCCTGGTGGGCGCCGCCGCCTTTGCCCTCGTGCGCTATGACCACGGTCACCGCAACGAGCTCCTGCCGGGCGTGTCGATCGGCGGTGTGGCCGCCGGCGGCCAGGACGCCGATCAGGTGGCCAGCCGCATCCAGGCCCGAGTGCCGCAGGTCGGGGCCGAGTCCGTGCGCGTGGTCGCCGGCCCCAAGGAGGAGCGGCTCACGCTGGCCCAGATGGGGCTGCGCTCCGACGGGGCCAGAGCCGTCGGGCGCGCCCGCGCCGATGCCCGCAGGATGGGCCTGCCCCGCCGGGTGTGGCACCGCTTGCTCGACAAGCCCGTGCAGCGCAGCTACCCGGTCCGCCTCACGGTGGAGCGAGACGCCATTCGGCGCTCATTGACCGGACTGGCCAAGCAGGTCGACAAGCCGGCCACCGACGCCTCCATCGACACCTCCACCGGCTTCGTGAGCATCAAGCCGGCGGCCGAGGGGCGCTCCCTCGACGTCAAGACGGCCACCGAGCAGGTGTACCGGGTGGCCGAGAAGCGGGCCAACGGTGCCAGCACCGTCCCCACCGTCGCCGCCCCGTTGGTCGTGTCCAAGCCGGCGGTCACCGGCTTCGCCGATGTGATCCTCATTCGGCTGGGTGAGAACAAGCTGTACCACTACGAGAACGCCCGGTTGGCCAAGACCTACACCGTCGCCACGGGCACGGCCCGCTATCCCACCCCCAAGGGCCGCTTCTCCGTCGTGCTGAAGCGCCGGAACCCGACGTGGGTCAACCCCGACCCCAGCGGCTGGGGAGCCAGCCTGCCCCCTCGCATCGGCCCCGGTCCGGGTAACCCGCTCGGGACCAGGGCCATGAACCTGAACGCCCCCGGCATCCGCATCCACGGCACCTCCAACCTCGCCTCGCTCGGCACCTCGGCGTCGCACGGCTGCATCCGCATGGCCATCTCGGACTCGGAGGAGCTCTTCGAGAAGGTGGACCAGGGGACGCCGGTGGTGATCATCCAGGGCCCGCCACCGCCGCCGAAGCCGCTCGCCCCGCCGCCCACGCCCATCAGCACCTTCGGCAACCCCAACGCCCCCATCGACCTCGAAGCCGGCTGAGGACCGGGTTGGGGCGCCGAGCGCAGGGGTAACCCTGTGCTGGTGACCAGGGGCGAGGGAAGCGGGCACGGCGTCAAGGCCCGGCTGGAGGCGGCCGGTGAGCGGTTCCCCCCGTTCGGGCTGGCCCTGGCCGTGCAACGGCGCTTCAGCGAGCTGCGGGGCAGCCACATCGCCGCCGCCATCGCCTTCCAGGCCTTCGTCTCGTTGCTGCCGCTGGTCGTGGTGGCAGTGGCCGTGGTCGGCATCATCTCGGCCGAGTCGTCGGTCGACGTGGCGGCACGGATCGTGGGCGAGCTGGGGCTGACCGGCGACGCCGCCCGGGCTGTGGGCGATGCCGTGGCCACGGCCGAGCGAAGCCGGCGGGTCGCCTCGCTGGTCGGCCTGGCCGCCGTGGTGTGGGCCGGTCTGCGGCTGGTGAACGCCCTGCAGTTCGCCTACAACCAGGTCTGGCAGGTGGAGGAGCGAGGCCTGAAGGACAAGGTGGCCGGCCTCGTCTGGCTGGTCGGCGCCGCCCTGGGACTGGTGGCCACCTCCGCCCTCACCACGCTCCTGCGCTGGCTCCCCGGCGCCCTGGCTCCCCTCGGGGTGGCAGTGACCCTGGCCTTGAACTTCGTGCTGTGGTTGTGGACGGCCAAGGTGCTGCCCAACCGGGACGTGGGGTGGCGGGCGTTGGTACCGGGCGCCGTCCTCGGTGCCCTCGGCCTCGAGGTCCTCAAGGTCGTGGGCGGCTTCGTCGTGGCCATGGTGGCCTCTTCGTCGTCGCAGCTGTACGGCTCCCTCGGCGTGGTCTTCGCCGTGCTCACCTGGCTGTGGATCTTCGGGCGCCTCGTCGTCTACTCCGCGGTGCTCAACGTGGTGCTCTACGAGGGCGGGCGGGGCACTCGAAGGACCACGATCGAGATCCCTGCGGCCCCGGGCGTGCGCCCCAGGGAGACCACCCGCATGGGCCGGGTGGAGAAGGAGGACATCCCCTCCTGAGCCTCCCGCCCTGGCGCCCTGCTGGCATGCTGGGGCGCGACCACGACGGGAGGGTGCGAGCGTGTCAGACCGAAAGGAGGAGCTCGTGCGGGCCCTCCGCCGCGGCGGGCTCCTGCACCTCGACGAGGCGGTGCAGCTGGCGTCGGGTGACTGGAGCCGGCACTTCGTGGACGCCAAGCGGGCCCTGGCCAGGGGAGCCCACCTCAGGCTGGCCGGTGAGGCGCTCCTCGGACTGGCGGCCGACGCCGGTGCCGCCTTCGATGCCGTCGGGGGCATGACCATGGGCGCCGACCCCTTCGCCCACGCCGTCGCCATGCTCGGCGATGTCGAGTGGTTCTCCGTCCGCAAGCAGGCGAAGGAGCGGGGGACGAAGAAGCGCATCGAGGGGGCCACCCTGGCACCGGGGCAGCGCGTCCTTCTCGTCGACGACGTGGTGACGCGCGGCGGGTCGATCCTCGATGCCTTCGAGGCGGTCCGGGCCACCGGCGCCACGGTGGTCGGGGCCGTGGCCCTCCTCGACAGGGGCGGGTTCGATCCCGAGCCGTTCGCCCGGGAGGGGGTCCCCTACCGGGCTCTGCTGACCCACGCCGATCTGGGCATCCCCGCCGTCGGCTCCGAGACGGGCTCGCCGGCCGCCGCCGGCTAGCGACGGGGGCGGCCCGCCTAGTCCGTCCTCGCCCCGTTGGCCGCCATGGACTCGACGAAGCGGAGCAGCTCCACGGGGACCGGGAAGATCAGCGTCGAGTTGCGCTCGGCCGACACCTCCACCATGGTCGACAGGAGGCGCAGCTGCAGGGCGGCCGGGTGGGCCTCCAGCACGCCCGCCGCCTGGCCCAGGGTCTCGGACGCCTCCAGCTCGCCCTGGGCGTGGATGACCTTGGACCGGCGCTCGCGCTCGGCCTCGGCCTGGCGCCCCATGGCCCGGCGCATGCCCTCGGGCAGCTCCACGTCCTTCACCTCGACGAGGGTGACCTTGATGCCCCACGGGTTGGTGAGGTCGTCGATGATCTGCTGGAGCTGCTGGTTGATCTCGTCCCGCTTGATCAGCAGGTCGTCGAGCTCCACCTGGCCCAGCACGCTGCGCAGGGTGGTCTGGGCCACCTGCGA
>JALYHF010000190.1 GCA_030776745.1 Actinomycetota bacterium
GTGGTGGGGCGGAGCGGGGCTCCCGGATCCCAGGCGCCGCTCAGCCCGGCGGCCAGGACGGCGGCGGCGCCGGCGGCGGCGGTGCCCACCACGGCGGCCTTGGGCCCCACGGCGGCGGACAGATGGAACCAGTCGAGCGCGGCCACCCACACCAGCTCGCCGGCCAAGCCCAACGTGCCGACGAGCAGCCCTGACAGCAGGGCGAACCGGAGTCGACGCTCGGTCCCGACGAGGAGGGCGGCCGCCTCGACGGCGATGGCGCCGGCCAGGTAGAGCGGGAAGCGGGGCACGGTGTGGCCGAGGACCCCGCCCACCAGGAGGGCCACGCAGCTCCTGAGGACCACGAAGGCCAGGACCGCCTTGAGGGCGCCGCCGGCGCCGAGGGAGATCCGGGCCAGCACCAGGGCGAACCCGGCGCCGATGGCCACCAGGACCGGCAGGTAGAGCACCTGGAACTGTGGGACGCCGAAGTCGAACTCGCCCTGGAAGGCCGACATGCCGGTGAGGACCGACCCGAACACGATCACCTCGACGACCTTGCCGAGCAGCGTGGGCCTCGTACGCGGCCGGGCCTCGGCGAGCATGAGCCACAGGGCGGTCGGGGCCAGGCTGCCGCCGGCCACCAGCACCAGGTGGGTCGGGCTCCACAAGGTGATGTCGATCCCGAAGGCGTCGTGCCACAGGGCGTCGAGCGGGAACCCGGCCAGCCCGCCGAGACCCAGGACGGCCAGCACCACGGCCGACCAGGGAACCCGCAGGGCCCCGAGGCGCAGGCCCGCCGAGGACCGCTCCAGGGTGGCGTAGAGCACGGCGATGGCGGCCGAGTAGACCAGGCCGCCGAGGGCCACCACGATCATGGTGTGGGAGGGGGTGAACAGCTCCTTGTCCCGGCCGAAGTCGATGTGGTACGCCACGTCCCAGTACAGGCCGATCATGGCCACCCACAGCAGCGTCAGGCCGCTCAGGACCCCCGCCATGGCCCAGCCCGGGTAGCCCGTGATGCGTTCGAGGCTGGACGAGATGCTGAGGAAGAAGATCTTCAGCGGGTTGCGCTCCTCGCCGTGGTCACCGGTGGCGAAGAGGGCCAGCACGGCGACGACGTACACCCCGAAGGGCGCGGCCACGTGCAGCCAGTGGTCCCAGCTGGGGGTGGGCATCAGTCTCCTCCTACGGCCTTCGGCGGTCGGGTGGCGAGGGCGGCGGCGGCCTCGACGGCGGTCGAGGCAGCCGTGGCGTCGTCCATGGCCCGGGCCAGGGTGGCCTGGGCCGACAGGGCGGCGAGAGGGCGGAGGCGGCGCAGGGCGTCGGTGACCTCCGGCAGTCGCTCGGACGGCATGCCGGCCTCCACGAAGGGCGCCCACACGTAGCGCTCGAAGAGGGCCACGAAGCGGGAGGCGATGCGGGCCATGTCGGCCTGCAGGGCGGCCACCTCGTCGTGGGTGACCGCCAGGGGGATCCCCACGGCCACCAGCTCGGCCCCCGCCCGCACCAGGCTGGGGCTCGGGATGCGGAACGCCTCGCCCTCCGGCACGATGAGCCCGAGCTCCACGGCGCGGGCGCCGAGGGCGGGGTCCTCAGCCGCCTCCGGGAAGAGCTCGAGCAGCTCGAGGGCGGTCATGACCTCGGGCTCCTCGTCGCTGAAGGGTGCGGTCAGGGCCGTTTCGAAGCCGAGCACGCCGGCCAGGCTGCGTCCCTCCTCCCAGGCGCGGAGGAGCTCGGCGATCCCGGCCAGGGAGAAGCCCTGCTCCTGGAGGCGGGCGATGAGGCGGAGGCGGCCCAAGTGGCCTTCGTCGTAGTAGCCCACGCGCCCCCTCACGCTCGGTGGCGGCAGGAGCCCGAGGGTCTGGTAGTTGCGGACGTTGCGAGTGGTGGTCCCGGCCCGGCGGGCCAGCTCGTCCACGGTCAGCCGGTCGTCGTCGCCTGCCACGAGCCAAAGGGTACGTTACATCGAACGCAGTTACAAGAGCGGATGTAGAGGTGCGCGCCGTGCTACACCCGAGGGCGCGCTCCCGCGAGGGTCACGAACCCGGCGCCGAGCGCGAACCGAGCCCGCTGGTGGAGCTCGATGCCCGCCTCGCCCCCGCGCCCTTCCAGCTCTCGCGCTCCTCCACGTCGTCGAAGCCGGCCTCTGTCAACAGCGCCCCCAGCGCCAGCGGCTGGTCCGGGAGCGGAGGCAGCGGCCGCGTCACCCGGGGGGCGAACCGGCGGACGAGCAGGCCGAAGAAGTCCCACGCCGAGCCGGCCCCCGAGGGCACGGACACCGCGCACCGGCCGCCGGCCGAGCCGGCCGGCGCTTCGTCCCGCTCGGCCGGCTCGGCCCTGCCCTGGGCGGCACGGCATGCTTGTCGACATGGCTGTCGACCTCGTCCACGTCGTCTTCGACTGCCGGGACCCCCAGCGCCAGGCCGCCTTCTGGGCGGCCGTCCTCGGGCGCCCGGTCGATCCCGGCGCGTCCGAGCTCTTCGCCTCCATCGGGCACGACGAGCCGTCGGGCGGCAGGCCGGCGTGGTTGTTCGTGAAGGTGACCGAGCCCAAGGCGGCCAAGAACCGAGTCCACGTCGACCTGGCCGCCGACGACCGCGGGGCCGAGGTGGCCCGCCTGATCGAGCTGGGGGCCACCTTTGTGTCCGACCACGAGGAATGGGGCGCCCGCTGGACGGTGTTGCTCGACCCCGAGGCCAACGAGTTCTGCGTGACGGCCCGCCCCATCGGCTGACGACGCCTAAACCGCACAATCTTGATCCGATTCGTCGGGAATTGGTAGAGTCAAGGCGCGCGCTGGCACGTCCGTCCGCCCTGGTCCCCGACCAGGGTCGAGCAGGAGGTCTGCACCTGATGAGCCAGACCATCGACGTCGAGGTGGGCCCGGGCGCCACCAGCCCGGCGGCTCTGGCCGACATCGAGAAGTTCGAGACGATGCTCGCTTCGTACCTGCAGGGCGATCTCGACGAGGATCGCTTCCGCATCTTCCGCCTCAACAACGGCATCTACGGTCAACGCCAGGGCGGCCACAACCAGATGGTGCGCATCAAGGTGCCCTACGGCTCCCTGCGCCCGGAGCAGCTGGACATGCTGGCCCACGTGGCCGAGGAGTACTCACGGGGCTGGGGTCACATCACCACCCGCCAGAACGTCCAGCTCCACTTCGTGGCCCTCGAGCGCGTTCCCGAGCTGCTCCGCCAGCTGGCCAGCGTCGGGCTGACCACGCGTGAGGCCTGCGGCGACACCGTGCGCAACATCACCGGGTGCCACCTCGCCGGCGCTTGCCCCTACGAGGTGCTCGACATCAGCCCCTGGGCCGAAGCCGCCTTCCGGCACTTCCTTCGCCACCCCTACGCCCAGCGCCTGCCCCGCAAGTTCAAGATCAACTTCTCGGGCTGCGTCACCGACTGCGGGCAAGCCATGTTCAACGACATCGGCGTGATCGCGGTGAGCCGGCCCTCCGCCGACGGCAGCGTCGAAGCCGGCTTCCGGGTGTTCTTCGCCGGTGGCCTGGGGGCCAACCCGCACCCGGCTCAGGCTCTCGAGGACTTCACGCCTCGGGAGGAGCTGATGGCCACCCTCGAGGCCATCCTTCGCACCTTCGACCACTACGGCAACCGGGACAACAAGCTGCGGGCCCGGATGAAGTGGCTGCTCGACACCATGGGCGTGGACGAGCTGCGGGAGCGGATCCTCAAGGAGCGCCGGCTGCTCGTCGCCTCGGCGAGCTGGCCGGGAGGCGTGCCGGACCACGTGGCCCGGCACGGCGACGCGCCCGCCGGGGTATCGGGCTCCCTCGCCCCGACCAAGATGGGCTGGGGCACCGACGTCGTGCTGCGCCGCCGCGACCCCTACGGGCGTTGGGAGGAGGCCAACGTGGTGCGGGGGAACGCCAAGGGCACCGTGTCGGCGTACGCCTACGCCCGCCTGGGGGACGTGACGGCCGAGCAGTTCCGGGCCCTGGCCGACATCCAGAGGGAGCTCGGGCTCGAGGTGCGCGTCACCAACCGCCAGAACGTGGTCTTCCGGGGCCTCACCGAGGAGCAGCTTCCCGCCCTCCACGGCCGTCTCGCCGCCATCGGGATGGCCGAGCCCGGAGCCGAGCTGGCCCGTGACGTGGTCAGCTGCCCCGGGGCGGACACCTGCAACCTGGCCGTGACGCAGTCGCGGGGCCTGGCCGACGACATCGGCAGGGCCCTCGAGGAGGCGGGGCTGGCCGACGTCGGCGGGGTGCGGGTCAACATCTCGGGTTGCACCAACTCCTGCGGCCAGCACCACGTGGCCGACATCGGCTTCGTGGGCGTGGAGCGGCGGGCCCACGGCCGGCCGGCGCCGGGCTACCAGATGCTCCTCGGCGGCCACATCGGCCACGCTCAGGTGGAGTTCGGCCGCAAGGCGCTGCGGCTCCCGGCCAAGGCCGCTGGAACGGCCACCGTGCGGGTCGTGGGCAGGTTCGCCGAGGAGCGTGGCCCCGGCGAGGCGTTCGCCGAATGGCTCGAGCGCTGCGGTGGGGCGGCGGCGGTCGGGGCCGAGCTGAAGGACCTCGACGTCTTCCCACCACCCGAGGAGAACCCCGACTTCTACGTGGACTTCGACGAGACGGGCCCCTATGTGAGCGAGGTCGGAGTCGGCGAGTGCGCCGGCTCGTAGGCCCGGCAGGGGACGGCCACCGTCCGAGCCTGCCGACGGTGGCCCCCCAACCCCCCGCCTTCACGGACGCCGAGCTCGCCGCCTTGAACGCGCGGTTCGAGACCGAGCCGGCCGAGGAGATCATCCGGTGGTCGGTGGAGCGGTTCCATCCCCACTTGTGCCTGGCCTCGTCGATGACCGACGCGGTGCTCATCGACCTGGCCGTGAAGGTGGAGCCGGCCATCGAGGTGGTCTTCATCGACACGGGCTACCACTTCCCGGAGACCCTCGAGACGCTGGAGCGGGTGCGGCGTCACTACGGGTTGAACCTTCGCGTGATGACGGTCGCCCACCACGACGAGGAGCTGTGGAGGATCGACCCGGAGAACTGCTGCTCGGCGGTCAAGGTGGGCCAGCTCGATCGAGCCCTGGCCGGCAAGCAGGCCTGGATGAGCGGCCTCCGGCGGGTGGAGGCGCCCACCCGGGCCAACTCGCCCATCGTGGCCCGGGACCTGCGGGGGCTGGTCAAGATCAACCCCATCGCCACCTGGGACGACGCCCAGGTCACCGCCTACATCGCCGACCACGCCGTCCCCGTGAACCCCCTCCTCGAGCGGGGGTACCGGTCCATCGGGTGCGCCCCGTGCACCGAGCCGGTGGGCAACGGTGCCCATCCCCGGGCCGGACGATGGGCGGGGACGGCGAAGACGGAGTGCGGCCTCCACTGGTGACCCGCTGGCGCCTCCACGGCGTCGACACGTGAGGGTAGGGAGGAGGTCCACCGTCGCCCACGTCCCCGGGCTGGAGCTGCCGCCCGAGGACGTCGTCGTCGCCCCCCCGCCGCAGTTGCCGGTCGCGCTTCGGGTGGTCTACCTGGTGCTCGGCCTCGGGCTGTTCGTCACGGCCCTCGGACTCATGAGATCCGGGGCGGCCGAGCTCATCCCCACCCTGGAGGGCTCGGTGTTCACCGACAACGCATGGAGCACGCTGGGGTTGGGGTGGCTGGGCGCCTGCGTCGTGCTGTCCGGCTCTCCGGTGGCGGCGTCGTCGCTCACCCTGCTCGACGGCGGCGCCATCGACCGGACGCAGTCCTTCACCATGCTGACCGGCTCCCGCCTCGGAGCCGCCTTCGTCGTGTTGGTGGTGGGGGTGGTCTATGCCGTACGTCGCATCGGCGACAGCGGCCGGCGGGCCCCCATCTCCATCGGCATCCTGTCGCTGCTCATGACCGCGGTGGTCTACGTGCCCGCCGCCGTCGTGGGCTACGTGCTGCTCGAGGAGGGTGCCCTCGACGGGTTCGACATCGGGACCTCCCCGACGCTCACGTCGGTCACCGACACCTTGTTCGGCTGGACCGTCGACCTGGCCCGGGACCTGCTGCCGGGATGGCTGCTGTTCCCGCTGGGCCTGGCCGTGCTGCTGGTCGGCTTCCAGCTCTTCGACAAGGTCATGCCCAGCGTGGGGGGCGACCAGCTCGAGCATCGGCCCGACGCCTGGTACTCGCGGAAGTGGCCGATGTTCCTCCTGGGATGTGGCGTCTGCCTGCTGACGCTGTCCGTCGCCGTGGCGCTGACCGTGCTGGTCCCGCTGGTGGCCAAGGGCTACCTCCGGCGGGCCAACACCCTCCCCTACATCGCCGGCGCCAACATCACCACGCTGGCCGACACGCTGGTGGCGGCCATCCTGCTCGGCAACCAGGATGCCGTGCGGGTCGTCGTGGCCGTCACCTTGGCGGTGACGGCGTGGACCTTGGCCGTGCTGGCCCTCGGCTACCCGCTGCTCCGCAGAACGTGCCTCGGCCTCGCCACCCGCGCCCTCCATTCCCGGACCCGGCTGGCCGCCTTCGCCGCCTTCCTCTTCGTCGTGCCGCTGGCGTTGATCGCAGTCTGACGTCCGGGCTGGTGGCCCCGCCGTGCCCCGTGCCGGCCCCGCCGGCCCCGAGTAGAGTCCGCCGGTCGAAGGAGGAGAGTGCTCGAGCCCAGGCACCGGTTCCACATCGAGTTCTGCGTCCCCTGAAACTACGTCCCTCGCGCCGTCGGTCTGACGGAGGAGCTGCTGAACGGGTGGGCGCAGGTCATCGCCGGCGTGGAGCTCGCCCCCTCGTCCAAGGGGCGGTTCGAGGTCAGCCTCGACGGCGAGCTGATCTTCTCCAAGGCCGCGCTCGGCCGCCACGCCAGGGCCGGCGAGATCGTCGCCCTGGTGCGCGAGCGCATCGGGGGCGAGACCCGCGAGCGGGCCGACGCCTAGTGGCGGGCTCGATCCCGCCGTGGGCCCGGGGGGGTGCGCCTGCCCTGGTGGCCCTGGCCGTGCTGGTCGGGTCCGCGCCGGGGCCGGCCCAGGGCGCCGCCGAGCGGGGGGCGGCCCCGACCCGCAGCTGGGTGGTGGACCGCGTCCGTGTCGAGAACCTCGGCCCGGAGGGCTTCCTGGGCGTGGCCGGTGTGGGCGACTACCGGGGCGCGCTGGAGTTGGTCCGCGCCGGGGGGGGCGTGGCCGTCGTCAACGACGTCGGCTTCGAGGACTACCTACGCGGCATCGCCGAGGTCCCGGCCAGCTGGCCCATGGAGGTGCAGCGGGCGCAGGTCATCGCGGCCCGGACCTACGCCCTCCACGAGATGGCGCGCCGAGATGGTCCGCCGGGCTCGGAGGTGGGGGCGCACATCTGCTCCACGCAGGCGTGCCAGGTGTACGTGGGCCTGGCCAAGGAGCGCAGCCCGGGCGCAGAACGCTGGGTGGCGGCGGTGGAGTCGACCCGCAACCAGGTCCTGGTCAAGAAGGGCGCGCCGATCCTGGCCATGTACTCGAGCGGCCAACCCCTACCCCCGCTCGCGCCGCCGCGGCCCCCGGCGCCTGCCCCCGCGCGTCCACCGCCGCCCTCACCGACCCCACCCCCGGCCCCGGCCCCGCCC
>JALYHF010000191.1 GCA_030776745.1 Actinomycetota bacterium
GGCGGCACCCGGCGGCGGCCCTCGTGAGCCAGCCGCAGCAGGCCGAGAGCCCGGCTCGCGCCCCATGGCCCGGCGGCGGCCCGGGCCCGGTACCACGCCTCGGGGTCCTCGGCCAGAGCCGCCGAGATCCTGCTGCGCCGGGTGGCGCTCAGGCGGCCGTCTCCCTCGACAAGCTGACGGGCCAGGATGAGCAAGAGGTGACGGGGACTGGGACGGGCCACGTTCCGAGCGCCGCCGACCGGGGTGGCCTCAGCCCACAGGGCGGCCAGCTCGCTCGGGCCCAGGGCCCACTCCCTCGTGGCCACCAGGTCGACGGCCTCGGCCGTGCACCGACGGAACCGGACCCAGGTGCCGCCCCGCCCCACGAACCCCTCTCGCTCCAGCACGGCCGCGATCGCTCGCCACTCCGGAGGTCGGGCCAGCACGTCGAGGTCCCGCCCGCCCGGCGGGAGGGAACCGAACAGGAGCACCCGGCCGGCGACCGCCGAGTCGATCAGCTCGAGGACGCTGTGGGGCACGGGCTCGCCCGCCGGCGGCCAGGCCGGCCCCTGCGGGTGGTCAGCCGGCGTCCAGTTCCGAGTCCGGCCCATGGGCCATCACCCGGCGCAGTCGTTGCAGACCCAGCCGGATCCGGCTCTTCACGGTCCCCTCCGGCACCCCGAGGAGCTCGGCGGCCTGGCGGCACGTGAAGCCGCCGAAGTAGGCCAGCTCGATGCTGCGGCGCTGGTCGTGGGACAGCACGTCGATCGCCTTGCGCATGTCGCCGATGTCGGCGTTCACCGCCGCCACCGCCTCGGGTTGGTCGCGGCACTCGGCGGCCGCGAAGAACCGCCCCTCGACGCCTTCCCGTGATCGCCGGGAGCTCTCGGCGCGGAGGACGTCGAGGCTGCGGCTGCGGGCTTGGACCAGCAGGAAGGTGCGGACGGAGCCCCGGCGGTGGTCGAAGTCGTGAGCCCGGTGCCAGAGGCGCACGAAGATCTCCTGGACCACGTCCTCCGCCATGTGGGCGTCACGCAGGATGCGCCGGGCCAGTGCGAAGACGGGACCGGCATGGCGGTCGTACACCTGGGCCAAGGCCGCTTCGCTGCCGTGGGCGACCTGCCGCAACAGCTCGGCGTCACCGGCCAGGTCGAGCGTACGGGGCGTCGAGGACGAGCCGGCGACGCCCGACGCGGGGGGGCGATCGTGGGGCGAGCGTCTGCCGCTTCTCGCTCGGGCCGCCGTCATCTGCAGAGGATCCGCCATGTGACCAGTAGTACGACGAAGGGGACGAATAGTCGCGCCGGAACTCGAACACGCCGCTTCTCGGACCGGCCGAAACCCGGTACTCTTGCCACTGTATCCTTTTGGGGGGCCGAAGGGACGATTGCCATCTCGACCTATCAGCTCCCTCTTCCCGTCGACGAACGTCGCGTCGTCGAGTCCGGGACCTCCGGGCACCCCGACTCCCTCGACCTGCTCTACCGCAGCTACGCGCCGGCACTGCGAGCCTTCTGCGAGGCCCGCCTCGGCGACCCGGCCACGGCCGAGGACGCGGCCCACGAGGCGATCCTCAAGGCCCACGCCGGGCTGTCGAGGTTCCGCAGCGGCGCTCCCGTGTGGCCCTGGCTGGCCACCATCGCGGCCCGGGTGTGTTGCGACATGCGGCGGGCTCGCTGGCGCGCCGCCGCCGCCCCCGGCGTCGAGGAGCTCACGCCCGGCCCCGACCAAGAGGTCGACCGGCGGATCACGATCGGGATCGTCCACGACGCCATGCGGGCCCTGCCGGAGCGGTACCGGACCCATCTCTACCGCAGGGACTACGAGGGCTGGAGCTACGAGGAGATCGCCGAGGCGGACGGGACCTCGGTGGGCACGGTCCGCAGCGTCCTCCTGCGGGCCCGGCGGGCCTTGAAGGCGAAGGTCGCCGACGTGGCCGCCAGCCGGGGCCAGTGGCCGTTGCCCGCCCTCGTCCCGGCGGCGTGGGCGAGGCTGCGCGCCCGCCTGGCCACGGGGCAGCAG
>JALYHF010000192.1 GCA_030776745.1 Actinomycetota bacterium
CCGGACCGACGCCCTCGGCGGCCTCCCACCGCCTGAAGCGAGGCGAGACGCTCTCGGGCGTGGCGCAGCGCTTCGGGGTGAGCGTGGGGGGCCTGGCCGGCGCCAACGGCATCGACGACATCGACCGCGTCCAGGCCGGCACCCGCCTCGTCGTGCCGGGCCCACGACGGACGGCGGGGCCCGCCAGCGCGCCCGGGGAACGCCGCCGGCCGGCGGCCGGGCGCCTTCCCGAGCGCCTGCGCCAACAGCCGCAGCGGTTGGCCCTCGTGCCCCGGTTCGAGGCGGAAGCTCGCCGCTACGGGGTGGCGCCGGACCTCTTGAAGGCGCTCACGTGGCTGGAGTCGGGCTGGCAGAACGACAAGGTGTCCCCCGTGGGCGCGCTGGGCATCGGCCAGCTCATGCCCGACACGGTCCGGTTCCTGAACGAGGCGCTGCTGCCGGTCCGCCTCGACCCCCGCCGGGCCGACCACAACATCCGCATGTCCGCCCGGTTCCTCGCCTACCTGCTCCACCAGTGCGGGGGCGACGTCGACGCCGCCGTTGCGTCCTACTACCAGGGCCTGGCATCGGTGCGACGCATCGGGCCGATCCCCGAGACCAGGAACTACGTGGACCAGGTCCGCGCCCTGCGGGCCAAATTCTGAGGGAATTTCCAGGCCGGCAGACCCTCCTGACCTGCGGCGACGCGCGAAGGCCCAGGTCAGCCGGCCCTTGACGGGCCCGGGCCGGCTGCTGAAACTAGACACCGTCCTAGACGCCCCAGACGCCAGGTCGTGGGCTTCCGGGCCCCATCCAGGGGGACCGGAGGGGGTAGTCCCGGGCATCGGGGGTCACCAGGAAGCCAAGTAGAGAACGTCCTCATAACTCGTCGGGCCCCACCACGGGAACGACCGAGCCAGCGGACGGCACCAACGGCTTCCTGGCCCTCCCCCCCCTCTGCTCGAGGCGGTCGGAGGCGGCCGAACAGCGTCTGAGGGCGGTGTATGGTTCGCCGCTACACCGGTTGCACGAGGGACGTCCATGGCTGAGAACCACGTCGACGACGACGAGCTGATCGACGACGAAGCCGACGTCGAAGAGCCGGAGGACCTCGAGGAAGGGGCCTTGGAGGACCTCGCCGTCGATGACGACCTCCTGGCCGACGACAGCCTCGAAACCGCCGACGACGAGGTGGCCGTGGACGACGCGGCCGTCGCCGACGAGGCCGAGGACGTCGTGGTCGAGGAGGAAGAGGAGGAGGACGAGACCGACGAGGACGAGGACGACGTGGAGGCCAGCCTCGACGTCATCCTCAAGGAGAAGCTGGTCGTCGTCGACGAAGACGTCGAAGAGGAGGCACCCGAGCAGGAGGACCGCTCGGAGAGCTCCCTGAAGGTGCTGCCGAAGCGACCGGACGAGTTCGTGTGCCAGTCGTGCTTCTTGGTCAAGCACCCGAGCCAGCTGGCCGACGACGAGCGGACCCTCTGTCGCGACTGCGTCTGACGCTGGCCTCCTCGGCGGCCGCCGTGGTGAACGAGTTCTCCCTCCCTGGCCGGGCCGTGGCAGGATCGGTGCCGTGAGCGAGCAGCGAAGCGCCGTCGAGCAGGCCGTGGACATTCTCGTGTACGCCCCCCTCGGCCTGGTCCTGACCGTCCGTGACGAGCTGCCCCGCCTCATCGACAAGGGTCGGCGCCAGGCCAGCGGCCAGCTGAGCACCGCTCGCCTCCTCGGCCAGCTGGCGGTGGGCCAGGGCCAGAAGGAGGCGGACAAGATGCTCAAGCAGGCGGCCCAGCGACTGTCCGAGCTCGGCTTGGGAGCTCCCTCGCCCAACGGCGCCAGCCCTTCGCCGTCCCCGCCGGCGACGGCGGCGTCACCCACCGTCCCGCCGGCACAGGCCCGCCCGGCATCGGTCAGCGCCGACAGCCTGGCCATCCCCGGCTACGACGTCCTGTCCGCGCCCCAGGTCGTGCAGCGCCTCGACGGCCTGTCAGCCGATGAGCTGGAGGCCGTGCGGGCCTACGAGACGGCCACCCGCCACCGCCGGACCATCCTCAGCCGGATCGCCCAGCTCCAGCCGCCCCCGACCTAGGTGGAGGGGGCGCGGGTCGCAACCGAGGCCGACGTGCCCCGGCTGGTCGAGCTGTCCCGACAGTCGCTGGCCGAGCTGCGTTCCCAGGACCGGGGCGGCTCCGTCTTCGTCGCCCGTGAGGGCCGGGCCGAGCCCGTCGAGGAGAGCCTCGGCCAGGAGGTGCGCGACCCGGGATGCATCGTGGTCGTCGGCACCATCGACGAGGTCGTCGTCGGCTACGCCACCGGTCGCGTCGAAGCGCTTCGAGACGGCACCCTGCTCGGTGTCATCGACGACCTGTTCGTGGAGCCCGACGCCCGCGCCGTGGGGGTGGGAGAGGCCATGATGGACCAGTTGCTGGCGTGGTTCCGTCAGCGAGGCTGCTCGGGCGTGGATTCCACGGCGCTGCCGGGGTTGCGGGAGACCAAGAACTTCTTCGAGGAGTCCGGCTTCAGCGCCCGCCTCCTCGTCATGCACCACCGCATGAGGCCCGAGTGAGCGCGCCCCAGGTGTGCGTCGGGGCCGTGGCCGTCGACACCGACCGCCTCCTGTTGGTGCGACGAGGCCGGGGCCCGGCCGGGGGACGGTGGTCGGTTCCCGGCGGACGGGTCGAGCTCGGCGAGACGCTGGCCGAGGCGGTCGTCCGGGAGCTGACGGAGGAGACGGGGCTCGAGGGGGTCTGCGGGGAGCTGATCGGGTGGGTCGAGCGCATCAGCGCCGAGCACCACTTCGTGATCCTCGACTTCCGGGTCCAGGTCCTCGAGGCGAGGGCCCCGGTGGCCGGCGACGACGCCGCCGAGGCGGCCTGGGTGCCACTGGCCGAGGTGGCCGAGCTCACCCTGGTCGACGGGTTGGCCGAGTTCCTCCACCAGCACGGGATCCTCCAGGTCTTCGCCTGACGGTGCCCCCGGAGGTGACGGCGCCGAGGCGGTCGATAGCCTCAGGCTGGACGAAGGGCGCGCCGATGGTTGTGGGGTGACGGTCCGGGGCGTCCTCGATACGGCGCGGGTGCGCCTGCGCCGGCTGCTCCCCGAGGGGCGGTCGCTCTCGACGGAGGTGTGGGTTCGACGCCACCGGGCCATTGTGGCCCTGCTCTGGCTCCACGCTGCAGCCCTCACGGCCTTCGCAATGGCGCGCGGCTTCACGATCCGCCACGCCGTGACGGAGGGCTCGGTCGTGGCCGGTGCTGCCCTTGTGGCCAGTTGGCGGCGAGGTGGCCGCAACCTGCGGTCGGCGGCCGGAGCCCTCGGGCTCGTGCTGGCCTCGGCCGTGCTGGTGCACCTGTCGGGCGGGGTGATCGAGGCCCACTTCCACTTCTTCGTCATGGTCGCCGTCTTGACCCTCTATCAGGAATGGCGACCGTTCATCATCGCCATCGCCTTCGTCCTCCTGCACCACGGCGGGCTGGGCGTGCTGGCCCCCCACGACGTGTACAACCACTACGCCGCCCTGAACAACCCGTGGAAGTGGGCGGGGATCCACGCCCTGTTCGTGGCCGCCGCCAGCCTGGCCAACCTGGGCGCCTGGCGGTCCAACGAGGAAGCGCAGGTCGAGCTCGAGAGCTCCTACCGTCAGCTCCAGGACAGCGAGCAGCGGTTCCGGAGCCACTTCGCCGATGCCGCCGTCGGCCAGGCCATGACCGATCTCGAGGGGAGGTTCATCGCCGTGAACCGCAGCTTCTGCGAGATCACCGGCTACTCCCAGGCCGAGCTCCTGGCTCTCGACTTCGAGACCATCACCCATCCTGACGACCGCAACAGGAACCGAGAGGAGCTCGCCCGTCTGCTGCGAGGCGAGACCGAGGCCTTCGACATCGAGAAGCGCTACCTGCGCAAGGGCGGGGGCGTGGTGCACGTGCTCAACAGCGTCTCGGTGACCAGGGACGCCCACGGCCTCCCCGTCTACGTCACCGCCGTGATCCAGGACGTGACCGACCGCACCCGAGCCGAGGAGCAGCTCCGGCTGCTCCAGGCCGTTTCCTTGGCGGCCGCCGAGGCCGTCGATCTGCAATCGGCCCTCGCCGTCGCCCTGCGACGGGTGTGCGAGGTCACCGGGTGGATCTGCGCCCAGGCCTGGCTGCCGGCCTCGGAGGGAGCGGTCCTCGAGCTGGCGCCGGCTTGGTACAGCGCCGGCCCGGCCGTCGAGCGGTTCCGGGCGGCCAGCGCCAACCGCGTGTTCCGCCCCGGAGAAGGCCTGCCCGGCAGGGCCTGGGCCTCCGGCCTGCCCGTCTGGATCCGCGACATCAGCCTCGACGACAACTTCCCCAGGGCCGCGGACGCGGCTGGCGTCGGGTTCACCTCAGCCATGGCCGTCCCCATCCTGGCCGGAGACGACGTGGTCGGCGTGATGGAGTTCTTCGTGTTCGAGCCCCGCCACGAGGACGAGCGCCTGCTCGCCATCGTGTCTGCGGTCGGCCGCCAGATCGGGAACGCCTTCGAGCGCAAGGCGGCCGAGGAGGCGCTTCGCGAGTCGGAGGAGCGGTACCGCACGACGGTGGAGACCGCCAGCGACGCCTTCGTCCGCATCGACGCCGAGGGCGTGATCGCCGACTGGAACCGTCAGGCCGAGACCATGTTCGGCTGGGCCGCCCGAGAAGCGATCGGCAGGTGCCTGGCTGACACCCTCGTTCCTCCCGAGCACCGAGAAGCCCACAGCCAAGGGCTGAAGCGCTTCCTCGAGACAGGGGAGGGGCCCGTGCTCAACCGCAGCATCGAGGTCACGGCCCTGCACCGGGACAGCACCACCTTTCCCATCGAGCTGACCATCTGGCCCACGCGGGAGGGCGGGAGGTGGTTCTTCAACGCCTTCCTCCGCGACATCACCGAGCGCAGGCGAGCGGACCAGGCGTTGCGAGACTCCGAGGGCCGCTACCGCGGCATCGTCGAGACGGCGCAGGAGGGCGTCTGGCTGATCGACGGGGAGGGCCGCACGACCTTTGTCAACCAGAAGATGGCCGAGCTGCTGGGCGCCGAGGTGGAGGAGATGGCGGGGTCCTCGCTCGTGGAGTTCCTCGACGAGCGGGACAAGCCGGGGCCGCTGGCCGAACGCCGGTGGGAGAGCTTCCTCGACCAGCAGGAGCTGCGTTTCGTCCGCCGGGACGGGACGGCGCTGTGGGCGCGGTTGGCGGCCAGCGCCGTGCACGACGAGTCCGGGCGGTACGCCGGTGCCCTGGCCATGGTGTCGGACATCACCCAGCGCAAGGCCGCCGAGGAGGCGCTGGTGCACCAGGCCTTCCACGACACCCTCACGCAGCTCCCGAACCGGGCGCTGTTCCTGGACCGATTGAGCCAGGCCCTGGCTCGTCGACAGCGGCGGGCAACCGAGACAGCGGTGCTGTTCCTCGACGTGGACCGCTTCAAGTGGGTCAACGACAGCCTGGGTCACGGCGCCGGTGACCAGCTCCTGGTGGTGGTGGCCGAACGCATCCAGTCGGCCCTCCGACCGGGCGACACCGTGGCTCGGTTCGGCGGCGACGAGTTCGTGGTCCTCTGCGAGGACCTCGGTGGCGAACGCGACGCCCTCGCCGTTGCTCAGCGCCTGGCTCGCAGCCTGGCCGTCCCCTTCGAGCTCGACCACCGCCAGTTCGGGCTCACGGTGAGCGTGGGCATCGCCTTTGCGTCGGGCGACGACGACCCGACCAGCCTCCTGCGGGACGCCGACGCGGCCATGTACCGGGCCAAGGAGCGCGGGCGCGATCGGGTGGAGCTGTTCGACGAGAGGATGCGCTCTCGGGCGATGGCCCGCCTCGAGACCGAGAGCGCCCTGCGCCGGGCCCTCGAGGAGGGCCACCTCCAGGTGTACTACCAGCCGGTGGTCGACCTGAACTCGGGGGCCACCGTGGGGCTGGAGGCACTCGTGCGGTGGGAGCACCCCGAGTGGGGTCTGGTGCAACCGTCCGAGTTCATCCCCCTGGCCGAGGACACGGGCCTCATCCTCCCCGTGGGCGCGCTGGTGCTGGCCCAGGCCTGCCGCCAGGTCGCCCGCTGGCACCTGGTCCATCCGGAACGACCGGCCCTCGTCCTGTCGGTCAACCTCTCCGGTCGTCAGCTGTCCTCACCGGGGCTGACCGAGGTGGTGGCGGACACGCTTCGCGACAGCGGGCTCGACCCGGCCGCCCTGTGCCTCGAGATCACCGAGAGCGTGCTCATGGACGACGCCACCTCGGCCCGAGGCGGGCTCGAAGCCCTCAAGGCACTGGGGGTGAGCGTGGCCGTCGACGACTTCGGCACGGGCTACTCCTCGCTGTCGTACCTCCGTCAGTTCCCGGTCGACGTCTTGAAGGTCGACCGTTCCTTCGTCAGCGGCCTCGAGCGAAGCCGGGAGGACGCCGCCATCGTGGCCGGCATCATCGGGCTGGCCAACGCCTTGTCGCTGGGCACGGTGGCCGAGGGCGTCGAGACCGCCCGCCAGGCCGCCCAGCTGCTGGGGCTGGGCTGCAGGCGGGCCCAGGGCTACCACTGGAGCCGGCCCCTGCCGGCTGGGGACGCGTGGGCCTGGGTGGAGGGCCGCTGGGCGGCGGAGCCGCTCCAGCTCGAAGGGGGGGGTCCGCACCCGGTCCTCGTCCCGCCGCCCTGAGCCGGCCGGCGCCGCCCTGCTAGGTGGTCCCCGGCTCCCCGGACGGCTCCGGCGACGACGTCCCGGGCTCGGAG
>JALYHF010000193.1 GCA_030776745.1 Actinomycetota bacterium
CCCAGGATCAGCAGCCCGAAGACCCAGAAGTCGAGGTTGTAGCCGGGCGAGAAGGTGATGCTGGTCAAGGGGGCGTAGCCGAACCAGCCGCCGTCGGGCGCCCCGCCCAGGAAGAAGCTCGAGTACAGGAACAGCCCCCCGAACAGGAAGCACCAGTAGCTGAAGGCGTTCAGGCGGGGGAAGGCGACGTCCCGGGCGCCGATCTGCAGCGGCATGATGTAGTTGAAGAAGGCGGCCGATATGGGCATGACCACCAGGAAGATCATCGTGGTGCCGTGCATGGTGAAGAGCTGGTTGTAGGCCTCGGCGCTGAGCACCGTGCCGTTCGGGCGGGCCAGCTGCAGTCGCATCAGCAGCGCCTCGATGCCGCCGAGCAGGAAGAAGGCGAAGGCGGTGACGCCGTAGAGGATGCCGATCCGCTTGTGGTCGATGGTGGTGATCCACGACCACACGCCCTTGGGGTTGGTGGGGCGCGCCAGCAGGTCCGGCTCTTCGACGACCGGCCCTTGCGGCGCGGGCTCGGTTGTGGGTTCGAGGACGGTGGTCATGTCGTGTCAGGTCTCTCCGCTCACTTCAAGGTGTCCAGGTAGGCGATCAGCTGGGTGATCTCATCTTCGCTCAGCTCGAGCTTGGGCATGAGCGAGCCCGGCTTCTCCTCCGGGGGGTTGCGGATCCACCGGCGCAGGTTGCGCTCGTCGAGCTCGAAGATGGCGCCGGCGAAGACCTTGCGCTGGTGGAGGTGGGTGAGGTCCGGACCGAACCTGCCGGCGGCGAAGCCCTTGACGCTGTGGCAGCTGGCGCAGCCCTTCTGGCGGAACAGCATGGCGCCGGCGGCCGCCTCGGCTTGGTCGGGGCCAGGGAGCACGGCCGGCTTGGCGTTGTCCGCCACCCACCGCTCGAACGCCTCCGGGGTGTGGGCCACGACCCGGAGGCGCATGTCGCCGTGGGCGATGCCGCAGAACTCGGCGCACTGCCCGAAGTAGGTGCCGGGCTCGTCGGCCTCGATCACCATGTGGTTCTTGCGGTTGGGTATGACGTCGAGCTTTCCGGCCAGCTTGGGCGGCCAGAAGCTGTGCACCACGTCGACCGACTCGAGGGTGAGGTCGATCTTCCTGTCGATGGGGATGTGGAGCTCGTTGGCCGTCACCACGTCGCGCCCGGGGTAGGCGAACTCCCACCACCACTGATGGCCGATGACGGTGACGGGCACCACCCCCGGCCCCGTCGGCCGGCGGTCGAGGTCGACCAGCGTCCCCACGGTGAGCACCCCGATCACGGTGAGGATCAGGGCCGGGATGACGGTCCAGGTGAGCTCCAGCTTGGCGTTGCCGTGCACCTGGACGGGCGCGTCGTCGTCGGAGCGGCGCCGGAAGCGGATGGCGACGTAGAGGACGAGCCCCTCGACCAGGAGGAACACCAGGCCGGCGACCAGGAAGACGGGCTGGATCAGCTGGTCCAGCTGGCGGGCGACGGGCCCTTCGGGATCGAGGGAGTCCTGGGGCAGGTCCGACCCACAGGCGGCGAGGAGGCCCAGAGCCACGGCCAGCACGGCCAGAGCGGCCCTGCTCCCCGCCTTGCGACGCCCGGTCACCCCTCTCCCTTCCCAGTTGCCCCTGCGGCCGCGGTCAGCATTCCGTATCCCCTCTGGCAATGCCAAGTCAGCGGGCGTCCTCGAGCCGGCCCAGCCAGCGCTCCAGCTCGGCCGGGCTGAGCGCCCCCTCCACCTGCCCCAGCACCCGCCCGTCGCCTCCGATGAACACCGTGGTGGGCATGCCCCGCAGCCGGTACCTCCCGGCCACCGCCTTGTCCGGGTCCAACCCGGCCGGGTAGGTGACGCCCGCTTCGTCCAGCATGCCGCGGGCGGCGCTGCGGGAGTCGTCCACCGCCACCCCGAGGAAGGCCACGCGGTCGGCCTCGCGGCGGTGGGCTCGCTCGAGGACCGGCAGCTCCTTGCGGCAGGGCACGCACCAGGAGGCGAAGAAGTTCAGCACCGCCGGCTTGCCGCCCCGCTGGGCGAGGGCCACCGGCCGGTCGCCGCCCCGCACGTCGCCCAGCGAGAAGGCCGGCGCCGGCCGGTTGGGCTCGCCCTCGCCACCCAGGGCTAGGGCGGCGCCGAGCACCGCCAAGGCGGCGACGGCCAGGCCGAGCCTGACCAGCCGCCTTGGCCTCGGCCTCCGAGAGCGGGGGGCAGCAGCGACCGGCGGGGTGCTGGGGGGGCGGCGCCCGGTCCGGACTGTGGCCACTCAGTGCGCCTCGGTGATGAGGGTGCCCTTCATGGTCGGGTGGAAGTCGCAGATGAAGACGTAGCGCCCGGGGGGAGGGGTGGTCAGGTGGTAGGTCCGCTGGTCGTCTCCGGGAAACCCCTCGCCGTTGAACACGGGCTTGGCCGTGGGGCCCTCGCCCTCGTAGACGGCCACGTTGTGGTACACGTCGTCGTCGGCGTTCTCGAACTCCAGGACGACCTTCTCGTTGGCCGGCATGGACAGGGTCGAGCGGCTGAACTGGGTGTTGCGGGCCGACAGGCGGAACTGGTTCTCCTCGTGCTCGTGGACCTCGAAGTGGCGCTCTCCTGAGACCGCTCCGGCGATCCCCGCTCCGACCATCGACACCCCGGCCAGGGCGGCCAGGGCCACCAGGGCCGAGGAGCCGAGGCGAGGCCGGGAGGCCACCCAGGCGCAGGCGGCCAGGATGGCGATGGCCACGACCATGGCCACCAGCACGGCGGCGTCCTTGGGGATGGCGAGCAGGACGCGGGACAAGCTCACGGCGATCACGGCCACGAGCAGGACCGTGGCAACGGGCAGCCCCACCGGCACCAGCAACCGGTAGCTGACCCGCTCTCGGACTCGCGGCGTCCAGCTCGGGTGCTCCCGCCAGACCTGGCCGAACCATCCGGCGGTGGCGACCAGCACGGCGAGGACTCCAGCGATCACCACCCCTGGGCCGATGGCGGCACCGGCGGCCAGCAGGGTCAACGCGGCCGCGGCGGCGAGGGGCCAGCCGCTGTCCCTGGCGGGGGCGCCGGTGGTGGCGGACCGGCGCTCCGGCGGGGGGGCGTCGGCGCGGACGGTGGGGGCCACGTCGGGGACGAGGGCGGTGGCCAACGCCGCCGCGAACGCGGCCACGGCGAGGAAGAGCAGCAGGGCCACCCCCGAGCGCTCGCCCACGGCGAGGCCGTAGCCGAGGGCCAGCCCGAGGGCGGCGGCGGAGACCGAGAACAGCACCTTGGTGGCCAGGTTGAACACGCCCGCTCCTACTTGAGGACCACGACCGTGTACCACACGGCGATCGAGGCGGCGACACAGAAGTGCCAGTAGCAGGCCGTGACCCGGAGCTGCTCGGGCTGGGACGCCGACACCTGCCGGCCGACGACGCGGAACAGGGTCATCGTGACGAGGGCCACGCCGATGCCCACGATGATCCCGAGCAGCATCACCATGGCCGTGACCACCAACCCGTAGGGGTGGGTGACGGCGTCGAAGCGCACCCGGTCCGCGCCGTACGACAAGAGGTTCAGCACGGCCAGCCCGAGGGCCAGGGTGACCCCCAGAGCGGCCGCTGTCTGCTGGCGCTCCCCCCTGCGAAGGGCGTAGCGGGCCCACTCCACGGTCACGGCCGCCAACAGCATGGTGATCATCGCCAGGTTGCCCAGGTACTGGTCGATGGTCACGCCCCGAGGGGGCCAACGGTCGGTGAGGACCCGGAGGTGCAGGTAGGCGGCGATGAGGGCGCCGAAGAGCATGGCCCCACCGCTGGCCAACAAGAGCACGCCCACCGAGAGGGCGCGGCGGGAACGCCGGTCCCCGCCGGCGGCGGGCAAGGCGAGGGTGGGGCTAGCCATCGCCGGGCTCCTGGGCTCCCGCACGCAGGTCGAGGAGGGGATGGGCCGAGCGCACCTCGGGGACGGCGTCGAAGTTGTGCGGAGGCGGCGGCGACGAGGTGGCCCACTCGAGGGTGAGGCCCTCGTAGGGGTCGTCGGTGGCCTTCTCGCCCAGCCCGGCCCGCACGGTGCCCACCATGTCGGCCACGGCGGCCAGCACCCCGAGCAGCACGAGCCCACCGCCCACGGCGGCCAGCGGGCTGAAGGTGGAGCCGTTCTCGGTGAAGGGGTAGTCCTTCACGTGGAAGGGGGCGCCGTCGTAGCCCAGCAGGTAGCTGCCCAGGCCCATCAGGAAGAAGCCGCCGAAGAGGGCGAGGAAGGAGGCGGCGCCCAGCTTCGGGGAGAGGTGGCGCCCGAACAGCTTTGGGGCCCAGTGGTACACGGCTCCGAAGACCAGGAGGGTGGGCGCCCCGAAGGCCACCGTGTGGACGTGGCCGGTGGCCCACGCCTCACCGTGCACGCCCACCAGCCCGGCGACGGCCGCGTTGAGGGCTCCGAAGCCGAGGAGCCCCACGAAGCCGGCCACGAAGAGGAGGCTGGGGTGCAGTCGGGGCCGGCCGCGGGCGGCCGTGGCCAGCCACACCAGGGTGAGCAGGCCGATGGGGACCACCACCAACGCCGTCAGCGGCGTGTAGGTGGGCAGCACCAGGGCGTCGGCCACCCGAGAGCCGGCGGCCCAGGAACCGAGGCTGAGGACGGCGAAGGCCACGATGGCCGACCGGGCCAGGTCCAGGCTGGCCAGGGGGCGGCGGGCCTGGGTGGACACGATGTCGCAGGCGGCGCCGAGGCCGGGAAGGAGGAGGAGGTACACGTCGGGCCGGCCGAAGAGCCACAACGTGTGCTGCCACACCGCCTGGCCGCCGGCGTTGGAGGGTCGGAAGAAGGGCCCGCCGAAGTGCTGGTCCAGGTACAGCATGGTGAGCCCGGCCAGGAACACCGGCGTGGCCAGCAGCGTCACCAGGCTCGTCACCAGGCTGGCCCACGTGAACATGGGGACGCGGCGCAGGGTCAGCCCCTCGGTCCGCAGCGTGAGCACGGTGGTGGCCAGGTTGACGGCGGCCAGGAGGATGGCCACGCTCACCAGCGCCGCGCTCACGATCCACAGGCTGTTGGCGGCGGTCCCGCCGCCACGGGAGGGAGGGATGGGCGTGCCCGTGGTGAGGCCGAGCCCGGCGGGCGGGCCGACCACGTACGCCGTCACCAGCAGGGCCCCGCCCAGCAGGAACAGCCACAGGGCGAAGGCCTGGAGCCGGGGGAAGGCCAGGCCGGCCGAGCCGATCTGGAGCGGGACGAGGTAGGTGGCCAGCCCCACCCACGCGGGAGCGAGGAACAACAGGGTGGAGACGGTGGCGTGCATGGAGAAGGTGCGCCCGTAGTTCCCGCCCACCACCTGGACGCCCTCGCCGACCAGCTCCAGGCGCAGCGCCATCCCCAGGGCGGCCCCGACCAGGAGGAACAGCAGCGAGCCGGCCAGGAACGAGAGGCCGAGGCGCTTGTGGTCCGCCGTGGTGAGCCGTCCCTCCGATGGCTCCGGCGGCGCCTCGGCCTCCGGCCCGGCGGCCTCCTCGGGTGGCGTCTCGGTGAGCGTCAACTGGAGCGGACGAGCTGATCGACGGCCATCGCCGTGAAGAGCAGGGTGATGTAGGAGATGGAGTAGCTGAACAGCCGCATGGCCCGCTGGGGCGACCCGTCGTGGTGGAGCTGCACGGCGTGGACCAGGAAGACGGCCCCGAGGATCACCGCCGAGACCACGTAGAGCGGGCCCATCCCCGCCACTGGGGCGAACACCAGCGAACAGGCCCACAACGCCAGGGTGTAGACGATAATCCGGTGGGCGGTGGTGGCCAACGAGGCCACCGCGGGAAGCATGGGCACCTCGGCGGCGGCGTAGTCGTCCCGGTAGCGGATGGCCAGGGCCCAAAAGTGCGGCGGCGTCCACACGAAGATGACGGCGAACAGCACCAGCGGCGCCAGCCCGAGCGACCCGGTGACGGCGGCCCACCCCACCAGCACGGGCACGGCCCCGGCGGCGCCCCCGATGACGATGTTGTTGGTGGATGTGCGCTTGAGCCAGAGCGTGTAGACGAAGACGTAGAACAAGGTGGCGCTCACGGCCAGCACCGCGCTCAAGGGGTTCACGAGGGCCCACAGCTCCACGAAGGCGGCCACCTCCAGGGCCACGGCGAAGGCCAGGGCCTCGCGCGGCTCGATCTCGCCGGTCACCAGAGGCCGGTGCCGGGTGCGCTTCATGACGCTGTCGATGTCACGGTCGACGTACATGTTGATGGCGTTGGCCCCCCCGGCGGCCAGCGTCCCGCCGACCAGGGTGGCCAGCACCAGCCCGAGCGGCGGCAGCCCCCGGGCGGCGACCACCATGGTGGGGAGGGTGGTGACGAGCAGCAGCTCGATGATGCGGGGCTTGGTGAGGGCCAGGTAGGCGGACAACCGCGACCGGTAGCGCAGCGGGACGGAGGGCGCGGCCATCGAGGCGAACACTACGGCCGTGGCGAGGCTGGCGACAAAGCGGGCGCCGAGGTGTCCCGCCGCCCCGCCCCGTAGGATGCGGGGCCATGCGCGACCGCCGCATCTCGCCCGCCGCCTACCGGCGCATCACCCTGGTGGCGCTCCTCGCGCTGGCCTTCATCATCGTCACCGGCGGCGCCGTCCGACTCACCGGGTCGGGGCTCGGCTGCCCCGACTGGCCGAACTGTGACGAGGGCCGGCTGGTGGCCCCCCTCGAGTACCACGCCATGGTCGAGTTCGTGAACCGCACGGTCACCGGGCTGGTGTCGCTGGCCGTGATCCTGGCCGTGCTCGGATCGCTCCTGCGCCAGCCCCGCCGGCGGGACCTGGTGTGGCTGTCGCTCGGCCTGGTCGGCGGCGTGATCGGCCAGATCGTGCTCGGTGGGCTCACCGTGCTGTTCGACCTGCGGCCTCCCTTCGTCATGGCCCACTTCCTGCTGTCCATGCTCATCCTCTGGAACGCGGTCACCCTGCACTGGCGGGCCGGGCAGCCGGAGGGTCCCCGCACGGCGATCGTGGTCCCGGAGGTGCGACGGCTGGCCCGGCTGGTCCTGGCCATGACGGCCGTGGTGGTCGTGCTCGGGACCGTCGTGACGGCAGCGGGCCCTCACGGCGGCGACGAGAACGTCGAGCGGCTCGACGTCCCCCTGCACCAGGCGGCCCGGCTGCACGGCACCGCCGTCGTGGTGCTGTTGGCCATGGTGGTGACCACCATCGTCCTGGTGCGGCGCACGGCCGCGCCGGCGCCCGTCCGCCGTCGTGGCCTCGTGGTGCTGGCCGTGCTCCTCGCCCAGGCCGCCGTCGGCTACGTGCAGTACTTCACGGGCGTCCCGGTGGTGCTGGTGGCCGTGCACATCGCCGGAGCGGCGGCGGCGTGGGCGGCGGTGGTCCGCTTCAACCTCGGCCTGGAGGCGAGCCCCCTCACCGAGGGGGATCGCGTGGAGCCGGGCGCCGTCCTCGTCGGCGCCTGAAGGAGGGGACGGCGGCATGAGCCTCAGCCCTTCGCCCGTCGAGGTGGACGAGCCCGGCGTCGACGACGTCGTCGAACCCGACCGACCGTGGGTGGTGATCGTCTGGAACGACCCCATCAACCTCATGTCCTACGTCACCTTCGTGCTCCAGAAGCTGTTCGGCTACTCCAAGGAGAAGGCCACCAAGCTCATGCTCGAGGTGCACCACCACGGCCGGTCCGTGGTGTCGAGCGGGACCCGCGAGCGGGCCGAGCTCGACGTCTTCCGGCTCCACGAGCACGGCCTGTGGGCCACGATGGAGCACGACGTGTGATGTGGGGCAGGAAGATCAAGCGCACCCGCACCGGCGACCTCCAGCTCAAGCTCGGCGAGGACGAGCGCGACCTCCTGCGCTCCCTGCCCGGGCAGCTGCGCGAGCTGATGTCCGACGAGCCCGACGACCCCACCCTGAAGCGGCTGTTCCCCCCGGCGTACACGGCCGACCCCGACCGGCAGGCCGAGTACCGCCGGCTCATGGGCGACGACCTCAAGCAGCGCCATCTGGGCGCGCTGGCCTTGATGGAGGAGACGGTGGACGCCGAGCGCCTCACCGAGGAGCAGGCCTCGGCGTGGCTTTCGGCCCTGAACGACCTGCGCCTCGTGCTCGGGACGCGCCTCGACGTCAGCGAGGACATGCTCGGCGCCGAGGTGGACGCCAGCGATCCCCGGGCGCCGCTCCTCGCCCTCTACGGGTACCTGTCCTGGCTCGAGGAGCAGGTGGTGGAGGCGCTCGCCGGCGGGCTGTGAGGTCGGCCGTCCGACGCAGGCCCGACCGTCGGCAGGCGCGGGCGGGTCAGAAGACGGTGGGGTACCACATGGCGCCGGCGGTGCCGGGGCCGGTGTGGGCCCCCACGCTCGGGCCGACGCGGTAGCGGACCAGGTCGGCCACCTCCTCGGCGCCCACCAGGCGGCTCTCGAGGGCCAGCCAGACGGGAGCGGCGCCGGCGTCGGCGATGCTGATGCCCACCCGCAGGTTCGATCCGCCGGCCAGCAC
>JALYHF010000194.1 GCA_030776745.1 Actinomycetota bacterium
CGCAGGATCCAACCGATCGCTTTGCGTATGAAGAGGTCGTCGTCTTCGGCGCGGGACATGCAGGCCGCAAACACCCAGTCACGGTCGATGTCGTGCTTCCACCGGCCCATGTGGATGATCGCGCTGCGGGCGAGCCAGAGGTTGTCGCCGGACAGCCATCGATCCATCGTCAGTTGCAGCGCCGGGTGGTGGCGCACCACGTGACCGACACACCGGCGGGCGAGGGGGTCACAGGTGTCCCACCAGGGGTCGGTCGTGATCCAGCGCGCGACACGGTCGACGAACTCCGGTGACGCCTTCGGAGCGAAGCGGCCGGCGAGGTGGCAACCGGCGTAACGATGCTCCCGCTCCGGTCGTGCCCAGAGCGCGTCGATTGCGGTCACCACCTCGTCCTCGTCCGTCGGCCGCCCGGCCGCGGCAAGCGCCGCCCGTACCGCCATTTTCTGCCCCGCTGCCTTGACGCCGAGAAATGGGAACTGATGACGCATGTAGGCGCTCATCGGCTGGATGTCGGTAGGCACGGCGCTGGCCGTCAAACCGCTGGTTACCGATGCCACAAAGGTGTCGGCCCAGGACCCCATGAGCAGGATCCTGGCATGGGCTGTCGTGCGGAGGAGAATGGCGACCACGTCTAGTCTCATCGTTGGTGGCGCACCGCTTCGATGCACGGGTCGAGCCGCACGGGAAGACGGCCAATGCGGCGGCGGGTGAGGTAGTGGAGGTGACGCTCGGATCACGGGATCCAAGCGGGCCGAGACGCGGGCCCGGCGAGTGGCGCAGGCCCTCGCGCGCCTGAAGGAAGGGAAGCCAGCTCGCTGAGGATGAGCACGAGGAGCGGCCTTCCGGAGATCGATCGGCAGGGTCGACAAGCTGGACATCGTGAGGCAAGGGCCACAATGGAGCATGGCGATCATCGGCGCTCATGCTCTGCTCTACACCTCCGAACCCGAAGCGGTGCGAGCGATCTTCCGAGATGTCTTCGCGTGGAACCACGTCGACGACGGTGACGGCTGGCTCATCTTCGCCTTGCCACCGGCTGAGCTCGGCATCCACCCCTCCGAGGGCCCGACGTTCGAGGCGGGGGTTCGTCATCAGCTGACGCTGATGTGCGACGACATCGCCGCCACCATCGAGGAGTTGCGGGGCAAGGGCATCGAAGTTCGGGGTGATCCCGAGGACGAGGGGTTCGGCATCACCACCACCCTCGTGCTGCCCGGCGGCATCGAGATCATGCTCTACGAACCCCGGCACCAAACCGCGATCTGAGACCACGGGCTGACGCCGGCGTCGTCCGAGGAGCTCCCTGCCCCACCCCGGCGCCGTCTCGTCTTCCCGTTTGGAGTACATGGCGGGCTGTTTCGACCCGCCATGTACTCGAAACGGAAGGAGCGAGCCTCTTCATCGTGCCGTGTCCGCCCGTGCCGGCCGCAGCGTGTCCGCGCTGCGCTTCTACGAGGAGCGCGGGCTGATCGCGTCGAGTCCGTCGACCGGTGGCCGGCGCCAGTACCGCCGTCACGTCCTCCGGCGCCTGGCGTTCATCCAGGCCGCTCAGCGCGTGGGCCTGTCGCTCGAAGAGATCGGAAGTGCCCTGGCTTCGCTGCCCGCCGACGAAGGACCAAGCTCGGCCGACTGGAAGCGGCTGTCGGCCCCTGCTGGACGAGAGGATCCGCTGTTGGAGGGCCTCCGGGACCAGCTGGACTCATGGCCGCCGCCCACCGCACGAAGCGGTCCGGAGGTGGGACGAGCAGGGACAGGAGCCACAGCGCGGCCGCCGCCGAGAACCCGCCGGCGTAGTGGCGGGTGAGGGGCCGGGCCTTGGGCACGTGGCACCCCGCCCGCAGGTACTCCACGACCAGCACGGCGCGGACCGCCACGTAGGACAGGGCGAATTCGGCCGGGCGCGGGCCCACGGCACCATGGACGCTGGCGGCCAAGACGGCCACCGCCCCGATCTGCAGCATCGACAGCAGCGGGTGCTGGTGTCGTCGGTGTCGAAGCGGTTGGCGTAGGTCTGCCCGGCCCACGGCCACCACACGGGCGCGAACAGGCCGGCGTAGGCGACCACTTGCTCCCCGCTCACCTCCTCGACGAGGAGATGGGCCAGCTCGGCCACGGCGACGACGAAGACCAGGTCGAAGAACAGCTCCAGCCAGGTGGCATGGCGCCCAGCGGCGACGACGCCGTCATCCCCGCCGGCCAGGTGGCGCAGCACCACCCGCAGCGTTCCTCCAGACCACAGGCCGAGGACCGCCGGCCCCGGTGGTCACCCGCCACCGAGCTCGAGCCCGGGATGGGGGATGCCCGATGCAGCGGAGGGCTCTTTACTCGGGCACTCCGTCGACGTAGACGACCCGGCGCGTCCGGATGGCAGGCACCGCCACGCCCGGCGTGATGGTGCCCACCAGGTTGAGCGGGTCGGTCCCGTTGACGACGACGCGTTCGCCGGTGCAGGGCAGCTTTCGGACCTGGACCAAGTGGTCGGCTGCCGCCGGGAGGGCGAACTGCTCGCCGCCGAAGCCGGCCACGAAGCGGCCGCCTCGTATCAGACCCCGGTCTTCGAGCCGACGCAGGGCTCGCTGCACGTCGCGCCAGGGAAGGCGGATCGACTCGCAGCGCGCCAGGTCGCGGAACACCACGCCCCACCGGTTCAGGAGCAGCCCGGCGACCGCCTCGGCCAGCTCCTCCCGATCGGTATCCGCCCCGCTAGCCGGCACCAACGACCAGCGGCCGGCGGCGGGGCCCCGCGGTCGAGCGCCGCGCCGCAGCCGGGAGAGTGCGACCGGCGGGCGCCCACTAGTCGCTCCCTTCCCCACTCTCGCCCGGATGGCACCGAACCCGTCGGCGGTGAGGAGGCCGCGGGCGACGCCGTCCCACAGCGCCCGCTCGACGTCCTCGGGCAGCCGCCGGGTCGCCTCGGCCAGCTCGGTGGCGAAGCAGGCGCCGCGGTGGCGCAGCACCTCGACGATCTCGGCGGTCGCCCCCACGCTGGGAACGGCTGGGTCGGTGCCACCGCGGGCCGCCTCCAACAGCCACCCCAGGTCGTCGCGGAACACCACCGCGATGGGGGTGGCCTTGTTGGGCGCCCCCGCCGGAGCGTCGACGTCCCGCGTGCGCAGGCTGAGGCGAAGCCAGCCGACCTGGCCCTCGTGGCACAGCCGGTCGAGGGCGCCAGCGTCGTAGTGGCGCAGCCGCCGGCCGAGCAGCTCCGGCTCCCACGCCGCCGCCGCCGCCTCCCAGCCCTCGAGCCGGCCGACCACCGTCGCCAGCCCCTCCTCGCCGGAGAGCTGCGTGCCGGGCGCCACGTGCTGCCAGCGCAGGAGGAACCGAACGAAGCCCTGGGCGGTGGCGGGCTCCACCCCTTGGCGGCGCGCCCGGCGCGAGTAGGCGTGCATGCGGGCGAGCAGGCGGCGAGCCACCCACTCCACACCGTCGGCATCCACCGAGTACCTGCCCTGCAGCACGGAACCCTCTCGCTCGAGCATGGCCAGCGCCGAGACCACGCGGCCCTCGCGCAGTCCGGTCGACGCCGCCAGCTCGTCGACCGTGGTGATCCCGGCCAGCTCGAGGTGGCCGCGCACCGCTGCCGCCACCGCGGCGTCCTCGCCCCCGAACGCCCGGCGGGCGTCGTCGATCGTCTCCGTGGCGCACCACAGCTCCCGGCCGTCGTGGTGGAGCGCCTGCCCTCGGCCACGGGCCAGCAGCTCCGTCCACAGTGGGCGCCACTGGTCGTGCGGCGGGATCAGGACCATCGAGCACAGGAGGTCGTGCAGGTCGTCGGCGGTGGTGGGCTGCGGCTCGATCTCCTCATGGACGAGGGCGATGGCGGCGGGGTCGAGCCGCCCGATCGACGTCAGGTCGACCGGGAGGCCGCGACGCAGCGCGACCGCGTTCGTGCGGCGGTTCTGCAGCTCTTCGTCGTCGAGGAAGGCATAGGGCCGGGCCGTGAGGATCTCGTGGGCGAACACCGAGGGCTCGGTGGTGTCGACGGTGTGGACCTCCACGTCGCCGGCCTCGATGGCCTCCAGCAGCGTCCGCAGGCCGTCCGCGTGGAGCGCCTCGTGCAGGGTGTCGTCGAGCGTCTGGCGGACGATCACGTGGTCGGGGATCTCGACGGGGCCGACCCGGTTGTCCTGGCAGGCCGCCGCTTGGGGGAACAGCGCCGCCATGAGGTCGTCGGCCTCCATGCGCTGGATCGGGGCCGGGTTGCGGCGCCCGCCCCGGAAGCGCAGCACCAGCAGGGCCCGGGTGAGGTTCCACCGCCAGCGGGAGATGAACATCGGCGCGTCGAGGACCGCTTGTTGCAGCGTCTCCTCTACGGTCCTGCTGCTCACGTAGCGAGCCACGTCGTCGAGCGGGAAGCTGTGGTGGGGGCCGAGCGACAGCACGATGGCGTTGTCGGTGGCGGCCGCCTGCAGCTCGAAGTTGAACGTGCGGCAGAACTTCTTGCGCAGGGCCAGGCCGAAGGCGCGGTTGACGCGGCCCCCGTAGGGCGAGTGGATCACGAGCTGCATCCCGCCCGTCTCGTCGAAGAACCGCTCCACCACGATCGTCTGCAGCGTGGGTGTGGCGCCAAGGACAGCCCGCCCGGCGGCCACGTAGTCGACGACCATCGCGGCCGCATCGGGGTCGAGGCCGATGGCCTCCACCAGCCAGTTCCGGGCGCCGTCGGGATCGCCACCGCCGAGGAGCTGGTCCAGCCGCCGGCGGAGGTCGGACACCTCTTCGGACAGCTCGGCCGTGCGGGCCGGCGCCTCACCCAGCCAGAACGGCAGCGTCGGTGGCGCGTCGCCGGCGTCGCCAACCCGTACCACGCCGGCCTCGACGCGACGGATCTGCCACGAGTGCGTACCGAGGAGGAAGATGTCGCCCACCATCGACTCCATAGCCCAGTCCTCGTTGACGGTGCCGATGAAGGTGTCGTCGGGCTCGGCGACCACCCGGTAGTCGCCCACCTCGGGGATGGCGCCTCCCGAGGTCAGCGCTGCCAGCCGGGCGCCCCTTCGCCCGCGCAGCTCGCCGTTCACCGCGTCGTGGTGCAGGTATCGGCCACGGGGCCCGCGGCCCGTCTCCACGCCGCCGGCGACGAGCTGGACCACCTCGTCGAACTGGGGGCGGGTCAGCTCGGTGTACGGAGCGGCCCGGCGCACCAGCTGGTGGAGGTCGTCCGTCCGCCACTCCTGAGCACCGACCTCGGCCACGAGCTGCTGGGCGAGGATGTCGAGGGGCGGACGGGGCAGCTCGATGGCGTCGAGGCGTCCGGCCCGCACCGCGCCGAGCAGGGCGGCGCACTCGACCAGCTCGTCACGCGTCAACGGATAGAGCCGGCCCTTGGGCACGCCGGCGCGCGAGTGGTTCGAGCGCCCGACGCGCTGGAGGAACGTGGCGATGCTACGGGGGGACGAGATCTGGCACACGAGCTCCACGGGCCCGACGTCGATGCCGAGCTCGAGCGACGCCGTGGCCACCAACGCCCGCAGCTCACCAGCTCGAAGGCGGGTCTCCACGCGATGGCGACGGTCCTTCGAGAGGCTCCCGTGATGGGCTGCGACCACGTCCTCGCCGAGCCGCTCCCCGAGCTGATGGGCGAAACGCTCGGCCAGGCGGCGGGTGTTGACGAAGACCAGCGTGGTGCGGTGCTCCCGGACATGGGCGGCGATGCGGTCCAGCACGTCGGAGATCTGCTCGGTGCTGGCGACGGCCTCGAGCTCTCCGTCGGGCAGTTCGATGGCGAGGTCGAAGGCGCGCTGGTGGCCGGCGTCGACGATGGCGGGCAGCGGCCGGTCCCCGACCAGCAGCCGGGCCACGCTCTCGACCGGCCGGAGCGTGGCCGACAGCCCCACCCGGCTCGGTCGCTTGTCGCACAACGCCTCCAGCCGCTCGAGCGTGAGCGCCAGGTGCGACCCCCGCTTGTCGCGTGCGACGGCATGGATCTCGTCGACGATCACCGTCTCCACCGTGCGCAGCGCCCTGCGGCCGCTGTCGCTGGTGGCCAACAGGTAGAGCGACTCGGGCGTGGTCACCACGAAGGTCGGGGGCTGGCGCGTCATGCGTGCCCGTTCGGCGCTCGTGGTGTCGCCCGTGCGCACGGCGACCGTGACGCGAGGAGCGCCGAGGCCCAGCTCGGCGGCGACCTCGGCGATCTCCCGGAGCGGCCGCTGCAGGTTCTCGGCGATGTCGACGGCCAGGGCCTTCAACGGCGACACGTACACCACCCGGGCGTCGCCACCGCTCGGCTCGCCCGCCTGGTGGGCGCGATAGAGGCGGTCGATGCACACGAGGAACCCGGCGAGGGTCTTGCCCGAGCCGGTGGGGGCCACGATCAGGGTGTCCTCGCCGGCGGCGATGTGGGGCCAGCCGTCGCGCTGCGGCACCGTGGGGCCCTCCGGGAAGCAGCGCCGGAACCACGTCCCCACCGCGGGATGGAACCCGTCGACTGATCGGCTGTCTCCGGGGGCGAACGGCGGAGGACTCGGGGCGACGGCGGTCATGGGGTCACCCGAGCGGGGTGGCCGGCGCGGCAGCGACGGGGCCCGCCACCAGAAGCGACGGCATGGTCGTCATGGTAGCGGAACGCACGTTCGACATGCCAGGGAGACGGAGCCGACGCCGGGTCGATACGCCCTCGGGCCGCGATGGCGAGCGGGCGCGGCGGGCTACGCGGGGGTGGTCGGCAGGCGGCTCACGCCGCCGGATCGGCGGCCAGCCTGGACCGGGCCTCATCGGCGCTCGACGCGACCGTCACCATGCGGTCGAAGCCCGTCGTGGCCAGGAGCCGGGCCACCGACGGACGGGGACAGCAGAGAGCGACGTCGCCCCCCACCTCCCGGGCACGCCGAATGCTTCCGATGAGAGCGCCCAGTCCGGCCGAGTCCAGGAAGGACAGCCGCGACAGCTCGATCACCAGGTGGCCGTTGGGCCACAGGTAAGCCGTCGCCTCGCGGTACTGCCCGGCGGTCGAGGCGTCCAGATCTCCGACCAGTCGGACCGTCCGGACAGGAGGGTCGTCTTCGACGTCGATGTCCAGCACCGGCCCGTCTCCTTGTTCATCCGCCGCCATCGATCACGAAGGCGGCCCAGGAGGGGGGACTGGCTGTTGAGCCGCCCTCGCGTTCTTGCTGTCGCTGCGCCGGCTCCTGGTGAGCCTGCGCCGATTATCGCCGCGACGCAGCGCCGGCAAACCCCGGCCCTTACGCTCGACGAGGCGGGTGTTCGGGGCTGGCGCGGCGGAGCTGGCGGAGGTGGAGCTATGGGGAGCGAGAAGAGGCCGACGTCGCCGGACAAGCGCTTGTACGGCCTCGTCGCCTTGGCCGCCTTCATGGGCCTGGGGCACCACGTCGACCACGTGGTCCGGGGGAACCACGTCGGCTGGCCCGTGGACGGCGAGGTGAACGCCTTCACCTACAGCCTGGCCATCTACCCGATGATCCTCCTCGGGCTCTTCCTGTACCACTCCCACCGGGTGGGCCCCGGCTTCTGGGTGTTCCTGTCCGGCGCCGGGGCGCTCTTCGTGGGTGTCATCCACTTCGGTCCCACTGCCGTCGAGCCGCCCGGGGACATCATCAACCTCTACGAGCCACGGCTCATCGGCTGGCTGGCCTTCGCCTGGTTGGTCGCCTTCTTGGCGGTGCTGGTCGTCGCCAGCGTCTACGAGGCGCGCCTGTGGATCGGGCATCGAAGAGCCGGCCCCCAGCATCGGGACGTCGGCC
>JALYHF010000195.1 GCA_030776745.1 Actinomycetota bacterium
GTGACGTGCTCGCTGATCGGTCGGCCGTCTCGGCGACATGGGACCCCTGCGGCGGCAGGCGGGTGGAGCTCGACGCAGCGGGAGGCAGCCAGCTCCACCAATCGATCCACCCACTCGACGGCCGCACCGGCCGAGCTGGCGGCGGTGGCCGGCAGGCGGGCGGCGATCTCCCGGGCCAGGTCCGCCCGCAGCCACGTCGCCGACGTGGCCGCCACCGCCTCGAGGGCCTCGCCGATGACGACGTCAGCCTCGACGGCGGTCATCTCGGCGAGCCGGTCCTGGCCCACGGGCAGCGACAGGGCTTTGAAGCCGGCCTCCCGAGCTCGCCCGGTCCACTCCGCCCGGAGGGCGTCGGCCTCCACGGCGTGGTCCTTGCCCGGCCGGCTGGTGCGGGCGGCGGCTCGCTCCAGGCGGTAGAGGGCCCGGGCGGCAGGCTCGGCGCCGTCGTGTTCGTCCACCCAGGCGGCGATCAGCTTGGCCAACTTGGCCTCCACCTGCTCCGACCGCTGGGAGAACAGCTCCACCAGTGGCCTGGGCACGCCGTCGATCTCGGCGTGGCCCTCGCTCACCGGCCCCCACGACACCCCCAGGCGGGCGCTCAGCTCGCTTCTCAGCGCCGCCGCGTACACCCAGCCGATGGAGCGCTGCTGGCCCTTCAAGAACCGGGCGTCGAGCGACAGCCACATGCCGGTGGGATCCTGGACCTTGGCGGCCACGATGGCATGAGTGTGCAGCTGGGGATCGGCGCTTCGGCTGGTGTGCTGGCGGAACACCGCCGCCACCAGCCCTTGAGTGTCGACCTGATCACGCCGTTGGTGCCTCGCCTGGTGACCGCCCCGTGGTGCTCGAGCCAGTCCAGGGCGGCGATGACGGCGGCGTCGTGGGCGGCGGCCACCTCGGCCCGCACCCACGGGTCGGGACTGAGGCCCCAAAGCAGCGAGACGGATTTGGGAGCCGAGAAGGTGGCGTCGAAGCCCCGGGCCGACTTGGCCCCGAAGGAACGGCCCAGCCGCCCACCGTGCCGGGATGGCGGCCATCCAGCAGGGCGGCCAGCTCGTCGGGCTGGACCTCTCCGGACAGCTCCATGGCGGCACAGCCGTGGCCCCACCACCGTCCCGGCGGCTCGTCGGGGTCGAGGTAGTAGTCACAGGTCCCCGGATGGTGCCGTCCCGGCGCAGCTGGTCGGCGGCCAGCCCGGCGTAGTAGCCGATCAGCGCCCTCACGCCGGCCTTGCCCACCTTGAGGGTGGTGGCCCGCATCATGGCCGGCGTCCCGGCGGGCCCAATGCACTCGTCTGTCGGTTCTCGGCCTTGATGTGGAACTAGGCCGCTGAGGGGGCCGGGATCTGACGCGGGACGGGGATTTTCTCTGAAGCGGGTCATGGCGGCCGTTGGCGGTTGGTTCGTCGGGAGTAGCCGCTGTTCCGATGAGGTGCTTGGACGGTCGCCCCCGAACTTGAGGACTCCGACGATGGGGCCCGCACGAGCCGTGGGACTGTCAAGCTCCTTTGTTGGCGCCGAAATGACCATGGCCGGCGGACGGGCTCGACACGTTGCATTTCGCCACGCCGAGACCCTCTCGAAGGGCCGAGAGCAGTTATCGAAGAGAGGCCTTGATCGTCTGCGGGACTTTCGGAACCATACCGTCGTCGACAGCGGCTGCCACAGATCCGCCCATGTGCCGGTGAAAGGGAAGGAGAGCGCGTGGGCACGCTGAAGTAGTCAGTCATAGACCCGCTTACCTCTGGGACTCCGCCGATCAAGAGCAGCTTCCGCTCGCAGCTGACGCTCACAGGCAAAGCGAAGAACGGGTGGTACGGGACACCTCCGCGGTGTTGACGCTCGCCCAGGTATCCCTAACAGCTCGAATGACGTAGTGGTAGGTGGTGGAGAAGGCCAGCGGCGAGTCGGTGTAGGTCTCGGTGGTCTGCCCGGGGGCAATGGCCACGGACGAGTAAGGCCCCCCGGCCACCGTCGAGCGGAGGATCTCGTAGCCCGCCACCTGGGTCGATGACGAGCGTGTCCAGGTGACGACGGTGGCGTCTCCCGCCTCCGTGCACGCCCCCGGCGACGTGGCAGGGGCCGTGGGTGGCTCCAAGGTGGCCGTCGACACCGGTAGCGATGCCGAGTCCTGATCGACGAAGTGGGCGACCGCGACCTGAACAGTCCCGAGGACGCCGAGCGCGACGCCCAACGCGGTCAACCCTATCCGAGTGGGTGCACGGGTAGGACGAGCGTGGGGCCTACCCATCTGGCGTCCAGCGGATGGGCCGCTGCTCGACCCGTCGCTCTCGCCACTGTTGCCACCGCTCTTGGTCCGAGAGGACGGGTTCCCCCCGTGTCGCTGGCGCGTCTGCCCGCGGCCGTTGCCGGTGGTGCTCGGAGCGCACCGGTTGCGCCCTTGTCGCTCCAACGCGTCGGGCCGGACGTCTCTCACGCTGGTGACCGGATTGCGAAGGGGCCCAGATCTGCACCAGCGAGACAAGCGCCAGGAGGGCAGGCGCCACCAGGACCGTCGCCAAGCGCAGTGCCGGCCGTCGCAGGAGCTCCAGGACGTACCCCACCTTGGGAAC
>JALYHF010000196.1 GCA_030776745.1 Actinomycetota bacterium
GGACCACGGCACAGGCCAATGTGCGCTCGGCGGGGGTCGACCAGTACCGACCGTGCCGACCGAGCGGGCTCACCTCTCGGTCGACCACCACCGTGGCCCCGTGCGGCGCGTTCTCCTGGCGCGCCCACGCCTGAGCCAGCGCCCCCGCCGATACCGACATCTTGTAGTGGCGCAGGATCCTGCCGAAGCGCTCGGATTCCTCCCCGCCGACGATCCCACCGCTCATGACCCGGCTCCTCGAGCCGATGGCGCCGTGGCGAGGGGCGTGATCATTGGGCCAGCCGGGGCACGATGCGCTCCACCCGCCACCGACCGCCCTCCTCCACCAGCTCCAGGGACCCGACGGGCAGGCCGCCGCCCACGGCCAGGGGCTCGGGCAGAGGCGTCATCATCACCACACGTGCTCGGCCAGGCCCGGGCGCCTCCGCATCGGCTACGAAGTCGAGGGCGTCGAGGTCGTTGCCGGCCAGGTCGGCCCGGAGGCCGTTCACCAGGTCGACGAGGAACTCGTCGCGCTCCTCCCCCGCCGCCGTCCCGTCCCGCAGGCGCGTGGCCAAGGCGTGGTCCATCCCCCGCGTGGCCGCCACCCGCAGGACGGTCTCCCGTCCTTCGTCGGCCAGGAGGTCCCACACGACGTGGTGCTCCCCCCAGGCGACGGCATTCACGAAGGTCTCGGCCGTGGCGAGGACATCGCCGGGTAAAGAGGCATGCTCGGCGTTCCCGTTGCCCATCAGAGCACCATCTTCGCTCGCCTCGGGGTCGGTCACGGCCTCTCCCACCCGATCGAGTACAGGAAGTCGCGGACGTAGATCCGTTGTGGGCCGCCCAGGGCTGCACCGATGGCGGCGTCGAGGGCGCGGTCCGCCCGCTCCCGGGCCTCGGCGTCCAGCTGGCGGTGGGCGGCGACCCTCGCCCGCATGGCTGCGTCCAGGCCACCGGGAGGTAACTCCATGAGCGCGGACAGCTCGGCCTCGATGACGGCCTGCGTCCGCTCCTGGTCGAGCCCGCCCGAGGCCAGGGCCAGCTCGGTGAGGACGGCCTGACGACGGGATTCGGGCAGGGCGAGAACGCCGGTGAGGCGCTCGCCCAGCAGGCGCCGCTGCTCCTCCGGCTTGGAGCCGGCCAGCAGGGCGGCGAAGTGGCCGGCGCGGGTCATGCCCGGGAAGGACGGCTCCAGCTGCTCCTCGGTCCGAGACAGGCTGGCGTAGGCCTGGCGCCAGGCGTCGCCGTGCAGACGGGGATCGAGCATGCCCACGGCGTCCTCGAAGGCGGCCAAGGCCCGGCGGAGGTTGGCCACCCCCCCCAGGTTGGCCCAGGCCAGGCCCACGTTGTGCTTGGCCAAGGCGTGCTGGTACGGGAAAGCGCTACGGGTGAACACGGTGAGCGACTCGGTGAAGGCCTCGACGGCCTCCTTCAGCAGTCGCTCCCGGTCACTCGGGCGCAAGGCCGCCAGCGAGCTGCAGGCTACGCCGATGCTGTGGTGGATGAGGCCGAAGTGGTATGGGGCGTCCTCGGGGTCGAGCTCTCCGCGCGCCTCCTCGAAGTCGTCGAGCGCAGCCTCGAGGCCTTCCTCGGTCCCCATGGCCGCGTGGGCCTGCCCACGGCTGTGCAGTGTGGCCGCCCGTCCTCTCCGCCCCTCCGGTGAGGCCGTGTCGAACAGCTCGACGGCCTGGTCGCAGGCGGCCACGGCCAGGTCCAGCTCACCCAGCTCGGTGCGGACCAGTCCGAGGTTGTTGAGGGAGGCCGCCCGCTCGTCGTCGCGTTCACGCCCCTCCAGCAGCCGGGCGGCCTCCTCGAACAGCCGGGCCGCCCGGCGTCGGTCACCCAGGGCCCGATGGGCAGCGCCAGCGGCATTGAGCACTCGGGCGTGCTCGACCGGGTCGAAGCGGGGATCGAAGACCTCGCCCGCCACCTCGTACAACGCCAGGGCCTTGCGCAGGTTGTCGGCCGGGGCGCCCGCCGTGGACTCGGCGTAGGCCAGGCCGAGGCGATAGGCGACGGCAGCGTGCTCGTGGGGACGGGTGGCGCGGGGCGTGGCCGCCCGTCCTCTCCGCCCCTCCGGTGAGGCCGTGTCGAACAGCTCGACGGCC
>JALYHF010000197.1 GCA_030776745.1 Actinomycetota bacterium
ACGGCGAAGAGCAGGACGAAGGTGACCAGACCCACGATCCCGATGGCCAGCGGGAGCCGGTCGTAGATGGCGGCCTTGGAGTCGACGAGCTCGGCGGCGGCGCCCTCGACCCCGAACTCGAAGGGAGCGTCGATGGCCCGCAGGTCCCTGACCAGCGCCTCGCCCTTCGGGGATCGCAGGGGCACATCGGGCACCACCGTCACCCACGACCCCGCGGTGGCGGAGCGCACATCGACCTGGGCGACGCCCTCCACGGCACCCACGTCGGCGACGAAGGAACCCACCGCGGCGGCGTCGGCGCCACCGGCGTCGACTCCGGGCAGCACGATGGCGAACTGCTCGCCCTGGTTGCCGTCGAACTCGCCCGCCAGGCGCTCGGACACCTGGCGAGCCTCGTCGGACGCCGGCAGCACCGTGTAGCTGGGCAGGCCGGGGTTGACGTCGAGGAAGGGGATGCCGACCACGACCAGCACGCCGACCACGCCGGTGGCGATGGGGACCGGCCGGCGCATGACGGCGCTGGCCAGGCGGTGCCAGAAGCCGTCCTCCACGGCGGCAGCCCTTGTCGGGCGCCGGCGCAGCGGCCAGGCGTTGATCCGGGGCCCCACGGCGGCCAACAGCGCGGGCAGGGTGAGCAGCGACCCCACCGCCGCCATCAGCACCACCGCCACCCCGGCGTAGGCGAAGGAGCGCAGGAAGTAGAGGGGGAACACCAGCAGGGCCGACAGCGAGGCGGCCACGATGAGCGCCGAGAAGCCCACGGTCCGCCCCGCCGTCTCGACGGTCCGCACTACGGCGGCGTCGCTCGACAGGCCGGCGCACAACTCCTCCCGGAAGCGGCTCACCATGAACAGCGAGTAGTCGATGGCGAGGCCCAGACCGAGGGCGGTGGTGAGGTTGATCGCGAAGATGGAGACGTCGGTGACCTGGGCGAGGCTGAACAGTGCGAGCAACGTCCCGATCACCGACAGCAGCGCCACGGCCAGGGGCAGCGAGGCGGCCACCAGACCGCCGAACACCAGCACCAGCAGCACCAAGGTGGCGGGGGCGGCCACCGCCTCGGCCTTGGCCAGATCGGACTTCACCTGGTCGCGAATGGCCCCAGCCACCGCGGCCCGCCCGCCGATGCCAACGGCGATCGGGCCGCGGGCACCGCCGTAGGTGTCCTCGATGGCGCCGGTCGCCTCGTCGATCTCCGTCTCGCTGCCGTCCAGGTCCACCACGACGAGGGCGGAGTCGCCGGTTCGGTCGCGCAGGGGTGGTGCCTGGCCGAGCGACCAGTACGACGCCACCCGGGCGACGTGGTCCTGCCCGTCGAGTTCGGCGGTGAGCTCGCCGGCGGCGGTGGCGACGGCCGGGTCGTCGACGTCGCCGCCCAGGGCGTCGACCACCAGCACGACGTCGGGATCGCCGGCGCCGAGCTCTTCCTCCAAGAACTGGCGAGCCTGGGAGGACTCCGAGCCGGGGTCGTCGAAGCCACCCTCCGACAGGTGGGGGAAGACGCGTGAGCCGACGACGCCGGCGCCGAGGGCGAACAGCACGGTCAGAGCCAGGATGAGCGGACGCCGTCGCACGATGAGGCGCCCGAGACGGGTGAACATGGGGACTCCGATGATCGGGAACGGTCCTCCCGATCATCCGGGTGGGGTTGGCCGCGGGCATCGGGCCAGGGTCGGTTCCCTCCCGGACGGCGGTGCCGTTCGGGACCCGTACCAGAGTTCATGCGCAGCCCGTACCAGGGGACGGTGACGGGCGCCGGGGCGACCCGTATTCTCAGGTGGTGGACCACAGGCAGGACGAGGCCTCCGTGCGGACCTGGTGCGGCCAGTGCACGACGACGTTCCCTGTCGCCGCGCTGGTGGCCGCGGTGTTGGTCTTCGTCACAGCCGATCTCACCGCCGGGCTCGTCGGTGGCCTCCTCGTGGCCCTCGTCCCCTGGGCCCTTCTCGCCGGCGCCGTTCGCCTCGGCCCCTGGACCATGGTGCTCGGCGGTGTCGGCATACCCGCTGCCGTCGTCCTCGGCTACGACGCCACCGGCGCCACCTTCCTGGCCATGCTGGCGGTGGCGTGGCTGGCGGCCGATGGGCGGTCTCGCCTCGCCGAGATGACGGCGCTGGCCGCCTCGGTGGCGATCCCCGTCGCCGACGTCGCCTCGAACGAGGCGAACTACCGCAGCAGCGCCTGGGTCTATCTGGCTACCGGCTCCCTGTTCTCCTGGTTCATCGGTCGCATACTGCACCGCGAGCGCCAACTGGTGGACGCGCTGACCGAAGCCCAGGGACGCCTCCGCGACGCCGCCGCCGCCGCCGAGCGCCAGCGCATCGCCCACGACGTGCACGACGTGGTGGGCCACAGCCTCTCGGTGGTGCTCCTCAACGTGATGGGCGCCCGCCGGGTGCTGACCCGCGATCCCACAGCCGCAGCCAACGCCCTCGACCGGGCCGAGCAGGTCGGACGAGACAGCCTGGACAGCGTTCGCGCCGTCGTGGCCCTGCTGCGCTCGCCGGGCGACGCCGGCGTGGCCGGCCCCCCGGCCCCGACCGTCGCCGACATCGCCGCCTTGGCGCGGAC
>JALYHF010000198.1 GCA_030776745.1 Actinomycetota bacterium
TCTGGGAACTCCTTTGGCGCTGTGCGCGCCTCGCCTTGTCTACGAGGCAGGGGTCGATGCCGTATGGACCGGCGGCAGGCTTTCCGCCTCCCGGCCCAATGACCAGCACCGAAGCTCTGACGTCGAGGCAACCATTGAGCGGCGTAAGACGCTTTAAAGACAACTTCGGCGGCTACGGAAAGCGGAGCGACGACCACGGCGGGAGCTCGGGCGAGCCACAAGGGTCGTCGCGGCCGGTCTGTGGGCTCGGGTCGATCGGGAGCGAGGCGCGCGCCGTACACCCACCCCGACCCCGAGCCGCCGCCGAGGATCTCGCTACGTCGATGCTCGCCCTCTTGATGGCCGAGGTGGTCCGCCACCTCGAGGTGTCCGAGGCCCTCTGGACCGCTCGCGCAACCAGTACGGATCAAACCCTTCTCGGCCCCATACCCAAGGCGGGGCGCCGTCCAAGCCCATCCTGCCGTCACGGCTCCCAAGCTGTGGGCCACGTCCGACCTTCCCGTGCGCCTCAAGGACTGACGCCTTCCTCTATGACGACGAGACGCGACGTTGACCGAGAGGGCCGGCATGCACCTCTTGGGCTACCCGGAGGGCCGCGTAGCGTGTGCTCTGCGTAAACGATCCCGGCTACCGCCTGAGGAGGGGGCCCACGAGGATTGAGGCCTCGTAGAACACGTACATGGGCACCGCCAGGGCGAACAGCGCCCGGGGCAGCGTGCAGAACGTCAGCCCCGCGCCGAGGCAGAACAGCAGCGCCCCGCAGACGACAGACGGCACGGCCAGGCGACGCTCCCGCCGTTCAAGGCCAGGGTTGACGAAGCGCCACAGCTGCCAGAGCAGCACTGGCGTGGCCAGCACGAACCCGTTGTAGCCGGCCACCTTCAAGCGGGTGCTGAAGCCGTCGAGTGGATCGGTGATGAACAGCGTCGATTTGCCGGTGGCCTGGACGTAGGGCTCGATCAGGGCCGCCAGGATGGGCCCGTAGAGGATCAAGCCCACCACGGCCCGGAGCCCGACCGACACCATTGAGGTCACCAGACGGCGCAGCTTCGTGAGGTGGGCCATGGGACCGATGTTCAACATGGCGCCTCCCTGGCCAGCGAGGCCACCCGTGCCGCTCTGCCTACGGTTTATGTCGCCCCACCGGGCGTGCGAGCGACCGGTTCACCGGGTCATCCATCAGCCTGTCAGTCTTCGTAGACCATGTTCGTCAGCACCTTGTTCGCCTGGGCTGCTCCAAGCGGAGGGGCGCAGGCCCTCAGACTGGAGACGCCATGGGCCTCGGAGCTCCGGAAATCCTCATCGTCCTCGCCGTCGTGCTCGTGCTGTTCGGCTCGACCCGCCTGCCCAAGCTCGCCCGCTCGCTGGGCCAGGCCTCGAACGAGTTCAAGGCCGGCACTAGAGATGGAGCCAGGGACGAAGTCACCGAGCGAAGCGATGTCGACGCGGCGCGCTAGGAACCACATCGTCGTCGTGGCCGTGGTCTCCGTCGTGGCCGCCGCGCTGGGCGCCTGCGGGTCGAGCGACGAGGACGCCGGAGGCAGCGGCGCCGGCCAGCAGCGGCCCACCCTCACGATCGAGAACTTCCGCTACAGCCCCAACCCGCTACTGGTGCCGGTCGGCGCCCGGGTGTTGGTGGCGAACAAGGACGAGGCCGCCCACACGGCCACGGCCGAGGACAAGTCCTTCGACACGGGCAACCTGGCCCCCGGCGCCGAGGAGGAGATCACCCTCTCCCAAGCCGGTGAGCTCGCTTACATCTGTTCCATCCACAACTACATGCGCGGCGTCATCCGCGTCAGCGGTTAGGGACGAACAAGAGGCGGCCTGACGACCGCGTCAGCGCCCCCCGCACACCAACGTGGGCTTTCGCACGCGCGAGCGCCCCACCAACCCTGTGGAAGAGAGGTGCCGTTTCGGTGTCCACCATCGATGAACGACAGCTCGACGAGCTCATCGTCGAGTCACAAGACCTGCAGACCGACGCCATGCGCGACGTCAAGGCCACGCTTCCCGAGCTGGCCGAGATCGGTGAGCAGCGCCGGGGCACCGGGTCGGATCCCGACCAGGTCGCCCGCTATAACACCGACCGACGCAGCCTCCTCAAGAAGATGGGCCTCGGCGCAGGAGGCGTCGCCACGCGCGGCCTGCTGGCCGGCGGCTTCGGCAGCCTGCTTGCCGGGGTGCTGGCCACGCCGGCCCGGGCTGACAAGCCCCTCGACGTGCAGATCCTCCAGACCGCCTCGTCCCTCGAGATCTTGGCCGTGGCCACCTACGGCGCCGCCCTCACCCTGCCGTTCATCAAGAGCGGCAACCCGGTGGTGGTGAAGTTCGCCGAGACCACGATGATGCAGCACGACGAGCACCGCAAGGCCTTCCAGGCCCAGACCAAGGCGCTCGGGGGCAGGGAGCAGACGCAGCCAAACCCGAAGTACGCCCCCGTGGTGGAGCAGGCGAAGCCCACGCTGAAGAGCCCGCTCGACGTGGTCAAGCTGGCCGCCACCCTGGAGGAGGTGGCCACCGACACCTACCTGGCCGACCTGTCGTTGTTCGAGGACACCGAGTCGAAGCGGGTGATGGCGACCGTGATGGGGGTGGAGTCGCAGCACCTGGCCA
>JALYHF010000199.1 GCA_030776745.1 Actinomycetota bacterium
GGCCGGCTCCTCGTCGCCGGAGGAGTGGGTCACCAACCGGAGGATGGCGGCCACGAGCAGCACGGCGACGGCCGGGGCGATGACGGCGGGCGGGGATCGTCGCACCGGCCCACCTTGGCCGACGCCGCTCGCTTTTGCAGATCGGAGCCTCGGCCCGGGACGATGGGGCGGTGCGCGTGGTGGTCGTGGGAGCGGGCCTCGGCGGGCTCTCCGCCGCCTGCCATCTGGCCGGGCGGGGCCACGAGGTGGTGGTGGTCGAGAGGGCCGAGGGGCCGGGCGGGCGGGCCGGCAAGCTGGAGGTGGGCGGCTACCGCTTCGACACCGGGCCGGTGGTGCTCACCATGACCGGCATCCTGGCCGACGTCTTCGCCGCTGCCGGCGCCGACATGGCCGACCACCTGTCCCTCTCGCCGCTGGACCCCATGTACCGGGCCTGCTTCCCCGACGGCTCGGAGCTGCGGCTGCGGCGCGGCCGCCAGGCCATGACGGAGGAGGTCCGCCAGGTGTGCGGGGCCGGGGAGGCGGAGGCCTTCGGCCGCTTCTGCGACTGGCTCGGGCGCCTCTACCGCCTGGAGCTGCCCCACTTCATCGACCGCAACTTCGACTCGCCCCTCGACCTGGCCTGGCCCCTCCACCCCATCGTCGAGCTGGTGCGCCTGGGCGGCTTCCGGCGGCTGAGCGCGGTGGTGGAGGGCCATTTCTCCGACCCCCGCCTGGTCAAGCTGTTCTCCTTCCAGGCCATGTACGCCGGGCTGTCGCCCTACGAGGCACTGGCCCTCTACTCGGTGATCACCTACATGGACACGGTCGAGGGCGTCTTCTTCCCCACCGGGGGCGTGCACGCCATCCCCACCGCGCTGGCCGCCGCCGCCGCCGAGGCGGGCGCCACCTTCCGCTACGGCGAGGCCGTCGAGCGGGTGCTGCGGCGGTCGGGGACCAGCGGGCCGGTCACCGGCGTGCGGCTCGAGACCGGCGAGGCCGTCACCGCCGACGCCGTCGTGCTCAACCCCGACCTGCCCGTGGCCTACCGGACGCTGGTGCCGGAGGTCCCGGCGCCCCGGGCGGCTCGCCGGGGCGCCTACTCGCCCTCGTGCGCCGTGTGGCTGGCCGGCGTCAAGGGCACCCCTCCGGCCGGCGCCGCCCACCACAACATCCACTTCGGCCAGGCCTGGCGGGCCTCGTTCGACGCCCTGCTCAAGGACGGCACCCGCATGGCGGACCCGTCCATCCTGGTGAGCGCCCCCTCGCTGTCCGACCCCTCGATGGCCCCGCCGGGGCGCACCTCCCTGTACGTGCTCGAGCCCGTCCCCAACCTCGACGGACGCATCGACTGGCTCTCCGAGCGGGCCCGGCTGAAGGAAGACCTGGCTCGCCGGGTGGCCGCCCTCGGGTACCCCACGGAGGTCGAGGTGGAGCAGTTCAGCGACCCCTCCGACTGGGAGCGCCAGGGCATGGAGCGGGGCACGCCCTTCGCCCTCAGCCACCGGTTCCTCCAGACCGGCCCCTTTCGCCCCAACAACGTCTCCTGGCGGGTTCCCGGGTTGGCGTTCGTGGGCTCGGGGACCGTGCCAGGGGTGGGCGTGCCCATGGTGCTCCTCTCCGGTCGCCTGGCCGCCGACCGGGTGGAGAGCGGCGCGTGATGGTCACGCTGGAGGAGTCCTACGAGCGGTGCCGCCAGCTCAACAAGCGCTACGGCACCACCTATTACTGGGCGACCTACCTCCTGCCCCGCGTCAAGCGCCACCACGTGCACGCCTTGTACGGCCTGTGCCGCTACGCCGACGACATCGTGGACGACCTCGGCCCGGCGCCGGTGGCCCAGCGCCGGGAGGCCCTGGCCGCCTTCGGCGAGCGCTTCTTCTCCGACCTGGCCGCCGGCCGCTCCGACCACCCCGTGCTCAAGGCCGTCACCCACACCGTGCGGTCCTTCGACATCGACCCCGACTGCGTGCGCCGGTTCCTGCGCTCCATGACCATGGACCTGAGCGTGGCCACCTACGAGACCTTCGACGATCTCTTGGACTACATGGACGGCTCGGCCGCCGTCATCGGGGAGATGATGCTGCCCATCCTGGAGCCGTCGAGCGGCGCCGCCTTCGCTCCCGCCCGGGACCTCGGTATCGCCTTCCAGCTCACCAACTTCCTGCGCGACGTCAACGAGGACCTCGAACGCGGACGGGTGTACCTGCCCCAGGAGGACCTGCGGAAGTTCGGGGCGGGGGAGGCGCTGGCCGAGCGACGGGTGACGCCGGAGTGGGTGGAGCTCATGCGCTTCGAGATCGAGCGCAACCGCAGGTACTACGCCTCGGCCGACACCGGCATCCCGCTCCTGCCGGCGTCGTCCACGCCGTGCATCGCCGGCGCCAGGGCCCTGTACTCGCGCATCCTGGAGCGCATCGAGGCCAGCGGCTACGACGTGTTCTCCACCAGGGCGCGGGTCCCCACGCGCCAGAAGCTCGCGGTGGCCGCCCGCCTGGCCCGACCCCCGGTGCCGGCTCGGCCCGCTCCGTCCTAGGTGCCCCGGCCGTGAGCGCGCTGTCCCTGGTCCTGGCCGGGCTGGGATGGCCGGCCGGCCTCTGGCTGCTCTGGCACCTCCCCCGCTGCCGGCCGTCGGCGGATGCAAGTCCGCCGAGCGACGTGTCCGTGGTCGTCCCGGCCCGGGACGAGGAGGCCAACCTCCCGCGCCTCCTGGCCTCGCTGGCGGCGACGGGGGCCGGCGTCGACCTCGTGGTGGTGGACGACCACTCGAGCGACAGCACGGCGGAGGTCGCCCGCCGGGCCGGTGCCCGGGTCGTGCCCTGCCCTCCGCTGCCCTCCGGGTGGACGGGGAAGGCCTGGGCGTGCTGGACGGGCAGCGCCGCCACCGACCGACCCGTCCTGGTCTTCCTCGACGCCGACACCGAGGTCGAGGCCGGGGGGCTGGCCGCCCTGCGGGCCGAGCACGGCCACCACGGGGGACTGGTGTCCGTCCAGCCGTTCCACCGGACCGAGCGGGCCTACGAGAGCCTCTCAGCGTTCTTCAACGTGGTGGCCATGATGGGCGTCGGCGCCTTCACTCCCCTCGGGAACCGGCGGCGACCGGCGGGCGCCTTCGGGCCGTGCCTGGTCTGCACCCGGGCGGACTACCACCTGGTAGGGGGGCACCGGGCCGTGCGCGGCGAGGTGGTCGAGGACGTGGCCCTCAGCGCCCGCTTCGGGCAGGCCGGCCTCCCCGTCACCTGCTTCGGGGGGCGGGGCACCATCGCCTTTCGGATGTACGGCGGCGGCCTGCGCCAGCTGGTCGAGGGCTGGAGCAAGAACTTCGCCGCCGGCGCCGGCGCCGCCCGCCCCGCCACCGTCCTGCTGGTGGCGGTGTGGGTGGGCGGCTGCCTCTCGGCCGTCTGGCCCGCGGGCGCCGCCCTGGCCGGCCTCGGCGCCCTGGGCCTGGCCCCCGCCCTGGCCCTGTACGGGGTCTACGCCGCCCAGGTGCGGTGGATGCTCGGGCGGCTCGGCCGGTTCCGGTGGTGGGCGGCGGCGCTGTACCCCGTGCCCCTCGCCTTCTTCGTCGCCGTCTTCGCCCGCTCGTCGTACCTGACCCACGTGCGCCGGGAGGTCCGCTGGCGGGGCCGGGCCGTCGCCACCGGGCGCCGGCGCGGTGCCGGCCGGCGCTAGGGCGGCCCGCCCCGTGTGGGCCCGGATCGTTGCCAACGCCGTGGCCTGGGCCGCCGTGCAGGTGGGCGCCGGCTACGTGGTGCACCGCCTCCCGGACCACCTCCTGCAACGGGACAGGTGGCTGTTCCGGGAGCGGGCGGTCGAACGCGGCGGCGGCCTCTACACCGAGACGCTGCGCATCCGGCGGTGGAAGCACCTGCTCCCGGAGGCCGGTGACGTCTTTGCCGGCGGGTTCGACAAGAGCCGGCTGCGCCGGGCCAGCGGCGACCATCTCGAGCGCCATCTCACGGAGACCCGCCGGGCCGAGCTGGGGCACTGGCTGGCCGTGCTGGCCACGCCGTTGTTCGTAGCCCGGAACCGGAGGGGCCTCGCCGTGCTCATGCCGGTGTACGCCCTGGCCGTGAACGGGCCGTGCATCGCCGCCCAGCGCTACAACCGGCTGCGTCTCAGCCGGGTGCTGGCCCGTCGGGCCGGCCCGGGCGGAAGCCGCTGAGCGGCCGTGCTGCGAGGGAGCGGCTAGGCCGCGGCCACCGGCCGCCCGTCCCGGGCCTTGCGCTCGAGGGGGTCGGAGGTGGCGGCTGCCGCCCGCTCCCGTAGCTGGCGCGGCACCAACGGCAGCAGCATGCCGTAGGGCTCGCCCCCGTAGAGGTGGTGGATGCGGTGGGAGGACTTCAGCCACTCGAGGAGCCGGTGCGGGCGGTGGACGAGGGCGATCCGGCGGTGGATGTAGATCTCGTGCACGAACAGGTAGGCCAGGCCGTACAGCGTGATCCCGGTGCCGACCAGCACCAGGGGCCGAAGCGAGGGCAGGAAGGTGCCGGCGGTGAAGGACGAGATGGCCACCGACGAGAACATCAGGGGGTAGAGGTCGTTGAGCTCGAAGCCGTCGTGGCCGGCCTGGTGGTGGCTGCGGTGCAGGCCGATCCCGAAGCCGTGCATGACGAAGCGGTGGGTGAGGTAGCTCATCGCCTCCATGGCGGCAAAGGCGCCCAGAACGACGCAGGTCCCAGCGATCACGGCACCATCCTACCCGCCGCCTCCCTGCCCTCCCCGACCCCCCCGCCGGCGTCTCCGGCGGTGTGGCTCCTGCCCGCTCGCTCCCACAGGAGGATGGTGAGGGTGACCATGGCGAAGGCGTAGGCGAACTCCTCGGTGGGGATGTCGAGGGGGAAGCGCACGCCGCTCAGCACGGACGGGTTGTAGATGACGATGGGGTCGGACAGCTTGGTCATCCAGCCGTCGACGGGGACCTGGAAGGCGAACACGATCAGCATGGCCACCCAGTAGGCCGCCTGGCGGAACACGCCGGTGCGCAGCCAGATCAGCTCGAGGGCCACCACGGCGGCCACGGCGGCGACGGAGAAGCCCGGGTAGGCGGGGATCACGCCGAGCCCCTGCCCAGCCGCCCGGGCTTCCAGTAGTCACCCGCCATCACGTGGCGGACGGCCTCGAGGGTGAGCAGGCCGCAGATGGGGATGGCGAAGAAGAACACCAGCTCGTCGAGGGGCAGGCCGGGGAGCACCTCGAGGCCAGTGGTCAGCCGGCGGCTGAACGTCCAGTGGCCCCGGGCGATGGCGATCAGGTCCCAGATCACGAAGATGACGGCCGTGGGGACGACGGCGGCCAGGAGACGCCGGGGCCGCCGCCACACCCGGGCCCGGAACACGAACTCGAGCGGGAGGGTGAGCAGCAGGCACAGGCCCATGAGGATGAGGTATTGGTAGCGGTCCATGGGCACAGATCCGATCGTGATGCGCGGGCCCGAGGTCCTCAGCCTACGTACCGGGGCGGCCTTCCAGATGATCGACCTCACCGACCAACTGGCGGCGCTGGTCCAAGCGGCCACCCTGGCCGAGGGCGCCGTGAACGCCTTCTGCCCCCACACCTCGTGCGGCCTGGCCGTGACCGAGCTGGAGGAGGGTCTCCACGCCGATCTCGAGGCCGTGCTCGAGGAGGTGGCACCCAGGAGCCGGGCCTGGGCCCACGACGACCTCGACCGGCGGTGGCAGAACCTCGAGCCCGACGAGCGGCGCAACGGCTGGAGCCACATGCGGGGCCTCCTCGCCACCCAGCCGTCGGTCGTCGTCCCGGTGCTGGCCGGGCGCTTGGGCCTCGGCCGGTGGCAGCGCCTCTTCCTCGTGGAGCTGGACGGCCCGCGCCCGGTCCGCACGGTGGTCGTCCAGGCCTGGGGCCGCCCGCAGCCCGGGGAGCCGGGATAGGCTCGCCCCGGGTCGGCGCTACAACTCCCCACGCCGGGGAACCACACTGGCTCTGCAGTCGGTTGGAGCAGCCATGCCCGGAGACCCCGACGAGCTCTCCAAGAGCTTGTCCAGCCTCTCGTCCCTGTTGGTCTCGGAGGAGAGCACCGAGACCACCCTGCGTCGCGTCGCCGACCTGGCCCACGCCACCATCGGCTCCTGCGATGGCGCCGGGGTGACGCTGGCCAAGGAGGAGAAGGCCGTCACCGCCGCGTGCAGCACGGACGTCGTCCTCGAGGTCGACGGCGCCCAGTACGACAGCGGGGAGGGGCCCTGCCTGGACGCCATCCGCCAGCTCCAGGTCTTCCGGGTGGACACCCTGCCGGACCCGGCCTGGCCCAGCTTCAGCGCCGCCGCTCTCGAGAAGGGCTTCAACAGCGTCTTCTCGATCCCGCTCACCGTTCGCGACGAGGCCCTGGGTGCGCTCAACCTGTACTCTCGCCAACAGCACGGCTTCGACGCCTGCGAGGAGGTCGGCCTCATGTTCGCCGCCCAGGCGGCCGTGGCGCTGTCCAACGCCCAGGTCCACGGCGCCACCAAGGCGTTGGCCGACCACCTGAGCCAGGCCGTCGCCTCACGGGACGTGATCGGCCAGGCCAAGGGCATCTTGATGGCCCGGGAGGGCTGCACCGCCGAGCAGGCCTTCGACATGCTGCGGCGGGTTTCCCAGCGCGAGAACCGCAAGCTCCGCGAGGTGGCGGAGGAGATGGCGGCTCGCCCCGGCCGGGATTGAGGGCGGTGAGGAAGGGGCAGAGGACTGTCATGAGGCACCGCGCCACCTTCGCCGCCCTCGCCGCCGCCCTGGTGCTGGCCGGTTGCTCCGGCGGCCTCGACGGGATCGCCACCTTGAGCACGGGCACCACCACCACGACGTCGAGCACCATCGTGGCTGCCGCCCCACCCCCGTCGCCGGCTCCCACCCCGCCGGCCCCGCCACCGGCGACGCTGGGCGCCGTGGCCCCCGCCGGGCTGGGCCCCGGCGACCGCGGGCCGGTGGTGGCCGCCCTGGAACAGCGCCTGGCCGCCCTGCACTACGACACGGGCCGGGCCGACGACGCCTTCGACGCCGAGACGGCCAATGGGGTGGTGGCCTTCCAGAAGGTGTCCGGGCTGCCTCGCAGCGGGCGGGCCACCCAGGACGTGATGGACGCCCTGGCCCGGGCCTCGGCACCGCCGCCGCTCGTGCCCGGTGGCGGGCCGACCAGGGTGGAGATCGACCTGGTCCGCCAGGTCCTCTTCCTGTACCAGGGCGATGCCCTGACCCGCATCATCCCCGTCTCCAGCGGGACGGGGAAGCGCTACTGCTCGGAGGGCAAGTGCGGGATCGCCGTCACCCCGGCTGGCGCCTTCCGGGTGGAGCGGCGGATCTCGGGTTGGCGCAAGAGCGACCTGGGTCGGCTCTACAACCCCTTGTACTTCAAGGGCGGCATCGCCATCCACGGGTTCCCCTCCGTGCCTCACCAACCGGCCTCCCACGGCTGCGTGCGCATCCCGATGACGGCGGCCGGCTCCTTCCCCCAGCAGGTGCCCGACGGCACGCCCGTGTACGTGCTCGACGGCAAGACGGCGCCGGCGCCGCTCGGAGCGCCGCCCCCGCCCCCGCCTCCCCGCCCCGGGGGCTAGGTGAGGGCACCCCTCGCCTCCGTCCTGCGCCGCTCGACGGTCGCCGTGCTGGCGAGCCTGGCCCTCGTGAGCAGTGCCTGCGGCGAGGAGGGCGGGAGCGAGGCCTCTCGCGAGGGCGACGGCGAGGGCAAGGCGGCCGGCCACGTCGCCCTGCGCTTCTCGGGAGCCGTGACCGGGCCCCTCGACGCCCCCCTCGAGGTGGCCTGCTTCTCGCCGTCGGAGCCGGGCGACGCCTTCACCGTCTCCATCGACGCCGACGCCGGCCTGCCCATCGGCCTGCCCGTCGGAACTCGGCGGCTCGCCGCCCTGGACTTCTCCATCCCGGACTACGACGGTCCCAAGGCCTACGACCTGCGCAGGGAGCTGGACACCGAGGAGGGCTTCGACGGCGACGAGTTCTTCCTGCTCTTCGACGAGCCGGAGGACGATGCGTTCCTGTGGGGCGACGAGGGCGCCGCCGGCACCATCACCGTCGACCAGGGCGGAGAGTCGGGCCGGCTGACGCTGCGCGGCTGGAAGAACTCGGGTGGCGACCGGATCGACGTGGAGGGGACCTTCCGGTGCGGGAGGAAGGCCGAGCGGTAGGAACGCAGGGACCGCCGGGCCGGAGGCGGCCGGCGCCCGCCGCTGCTGCTGCGCCCCTGCTACTCGATGGCGGTGCCGTCGCCTCCGCTGCTGGCATCCATCGAGGGGACCTTGTTGGGCGGCGGCTCCTGCGGGAGGTGCAGGTGGTTGATCACCGAGACCACGCCGGGCACGGCCCGCACGGCCCGCTGGGCCTCGTCCACCTGGTCAGTGCTGGCCACCTGGCCCCGGAGGGTGACGGTGCCGTCCACGGTCTCCACGGTGACGTCCTGGGTCCCGAACGCCAGCCTCGACAGCGCCGCCTTCACCTCGTTCTGGAGGGTGACGTCGTCCTGGGGCGACGGCGTTCCGGCACCCTGGGCCCGGGCCCGCTCGCCCTGGAGGCGCCCCTCCTCGTAGCGCCGCTGCGACTCCGCCTGGCGCCGCCGGCGCCGCAGGGAGGCGGCCAGCTGGTCCTTGGCGCGGGCTCGGCGCCCCCGTCCCCGGGACGGATCGAGGAAGTAGGCCAGGGCGGCGCCGAAGGCGGCCACGAGAAGCCGTCGCAGGGTCTTTCGTCGAGATCGAGCCATCGTGCTCCTTCCGCTGTGGTGCCAGGCGGGCTACTGCCCTACCCACTCGACGGCGGAGGCAACCCCTGCGGCGTCGACTGCCGTTACCCCGGGAGTCAGGAGTAGCGTAAGATTCGGATGCTGCTCGAGACGATCAACGGCCCGGCCGACCTGCGAACGCTCGACGCCGATCAGCTCACCACGCTGGCCGCCGAGATCCGGGAGTTCATCGTCCAGGCGGTGGCCATCACCGGCGGTCACCTGGGCTCCAACCTCGGAGCCGTGGAGCTCACCTTGGCCGTGCACCGGGTGTTCGACTCGCCCCGGGACGTCGTGCTGTGGGACACCGGTCACCAGGCCTACGTGCACAAGATCGTCACCGGCCGCCGGGAGGCCTTCGCCACCCTGCGCCAGGCCGGGGGGCTCTCGGGCTACCCGTCGCGTCAGGAGTCCGAGCACGACTGGGTGGAGAACAGCCATGCCTCCACCATCTTGAGCTACGCCCACGGCTTGGCCACCGCCGTGGAGCAGGGCGGGGCCGACCGCAAGGTGGTGGCCATCGTCGGCGACGGGGCGATGACCGGTGGCATGGCCTTCGAGGGCCTGAACAACCTGGGCCACAGCGGCCGGCGGGTGGTCATCGTGCTCAACGACAACGGCCGCTCGTACGCCCCCACGGTCTCGCGCCTCGGCCACGGCCTGAGCCGGCTGCGGCTGAACCCGGGCTACGTGCACCTGCGCGACCGGCTCGAGCACCTGGTCCGGGAGCTGCCCGCCGTGGGCGGCCTGGCCTACTCCAGCCTGCAGGGCATGAAGGCGGCCGTCCGCGAGGTGCTCGAGCCCCCGGCCTTCTTCGAGGGCCTCGGGGTCCGGTACACCGGCCCCATCGACGGGCACGACATCGCCGGGATGGAGGGCGCCCTGCGCAACGCCGCCGAGTACGACGGGCCCATCGTCGTCCACGTCCTCACCCAGAAGGGCCGGGGCTACTCGCCGGCCGAGGACGACGACGAGAAGTGCCTTCACGACGCCCCGGTGTTCAACCCGGTCACCGGCCCCCCCAAGTGGGTTCCGGCCGGCTACACGGAGGCTTTCGCCGCCGCCATGGTCGACATCGGCGAACGCCGTCCGGAGGTGCACGCCATCACCGCCGCCATGGCCGGTCCCACCGGCCTGCTGCCCTTCGAGGCCCGATTCCCCGACCGCTTCCACGACGTGGGCATCGCCGAGCAGCACGCCGTGACGGCGGCGGCCGGCATGGCCATGGGGGGTCTTCGGCCCGTGGTGGCGGTCTACTCGACCTTCTTCACCCGGGCCTTCGACCAGGCCAACCTGGACGTCGGGCTCCACCGCCTGCCGGTGGTCTTCGCCCTCGACCGGGCCGGCATCACCGGCGACGACGGCCCGTCCCACCACGGCGTACTGGACATGGCCCTGTGCCTGCAGATCCCGGGCCTCATCATCCTGGCCCCCTCGTCGGCCGCCGAGGTCGGCGTGATGCTGCGCCAGGCCCTCGACCTGGACGGCCCGGTGGCCGTGCGCTACCCCAAGGGCCCGGCCCGCCAGGTGCCGCCCGACCAGGTGGGCTCGGGCCTGGCCGCCCGCCGGGTGCGCCAGGGCGACGGCGAGGTGTGCCTCCTCGCCGTGGGCAAGCTGGTGGAAGCGGCCGAGGAGGCGGCCGGCGAGCTCGAGGCCCGCGGGATCTCGGCCACGGTGTGGGACGTGCGGGTGGTGCGCCCGCTCGATCCGGCCATGGTCGCCGACGCCGCCCGGCACAACCTCGTGGTCACCGCCGAGGACGGCATCCGCTTCGGGGGGGCCGGCGCCTTCATCGCCGCCGCCGTCGCCGAGCTGGCCCAGACCCGGTCGTCCCCGCCCGTGGTGGTGCTGGGCACGCCGGAGGCCTTCATCGGACAGGCCAAGCCAGCCGCCATCCACGCCGACCTGGGCCTCGACGGGCCCGGCATCGCCGCCTCGGTGGTCAAGGCCCGCGAGGCCGCCCCCTTCGCCCTCGACTGAAGGCCGGCCGGCGGCGGGTCAGCCCGGCTCGTGGCCCTCGAGGGGCTCCACCAGGTCGGGGCGGTTGTTCTGCACGCTGTTCACGTCGGTGGTCACCGGCCACATCTCCAGCAGCTCCGAGGGGTAGGGCACCAGGAGACGGGCCAGCACGCCCACGTCGGTGACGTCCTCGTCCAGCCAGGTCTCCCACGCCTCCGGCACGAGGATGGCGGGCATGCGGTCGTGGAGGGGAGCCACCAGCTCGTTGGCGTCCGTGGTGAGGATCGTGCAGGAGCGCAGCCATTCGGCGTCCTGCGCCTCCCGGTCCTTCCAGACCTCCCACAGCCCGGCCAGGGCCAGCGGCCGACCGTCCGAGGCGCGGATGAGGAAGGGCTGCTTCTTGCGCCCGCGGCCCATGTCCTTCCACTCGTAGAAGCCGTCGGCGGGAATCACGCAACGCCGGCGTTGGAGAAGACGGCGGAACGACGGCTTCTCGGAGACGCTCTCCGCCCGCAGGTTGATCATCCGGTTGCCGACCGACACGTCCTTGGCCCAGCTCGGCACCAGGCCCCAGTGGAAGGTGCCCAGCTTCCGGGTGCCCTTGCTGGTGGCCACGGCGTAGACGTCGTCGGTGGGGGCGACGTTGAAGCTGGCCTCCTTCTCAGGGGCCTTGACCTCCTCGGCCAGGAACTGCTCGGCCAGCGCCGAGACCGGGGTGGACGACACGAAGCGACCGCACATGTCCCCATTGTGATGGCCGCCGACGGGCCCAGTTGGTACCGTTCACCTGTTCACGAACAGGGGGAGGCGACCATGCGGGTGCGGGCTGCGGGACTGGTGGTCATGGGGCTCATGGCGGCGCTGGCGCTGTCTGCGTGCGGCGACGGCGATGGGGACGAGCCTCTCACCAAGGCCGGGTTCATCGCCGAGGGCAACCGGATCTGCGCCGAGACTCAGCAGGCGGTCGACACCGCCGTCGAGACGTCGTTCCCCAACAAGGGGAACGTTCCCACCGCCACCGAGGCCGAGCAGTTCGTGGACGGCCCGTTCGACGACCTGGTGCAAAGGGAGCTCGACCAGCTCGAGGAGCTCGAGCCCCCCGAGCAGGACCGGGAGCGGGTGGACCAGATGCTCGAGGCCGGGCGCAGGGGCCTCGAGGAGATCAAGACCAACGCCGTGCTCGTCCTCAACCAGGACCGCAACCCGCTGAACCGCTACGCCGAGCTGGCCAGCGACTACGGGCTGGAGGCATGCGGGCGGTTCAGCGACGACGCCCAGAAGGCGGTGGCCGGGATCGGCTGAGCCGGGCGCCGTTCGGCGCCCCCGGCGCCCCGGCTCGCCCTGAACGAGACGAGACGGTATCGTCTCGTCTCGTTCGCTGTACTCGAGCCGGAGGGAACCGTGGAGCGGGACCGCGTCTTCGAGCGCCGCTGGTGGAGCCTCGTCGTCCTCTGCCTGAGCCTGGTGATGGTCATCGTGGGCAACACGGTCCTGAACGTGGCCCTCCCCACCCTGGTCCGGGAGCTGGAGGCGACGTCCACCGAGCTGCAGTGGATGGTCGACTCCTACGCCCTGGTGTTCGCCGGGCTGCTCCTGACCGGCGGCGCCCTCGGTGACCGCTTCGGCCGCAAGGGGGCGCTCGTCATCGGCCTGGTCGTCTTCGGCGCCGCGTCCGGCCTCTCGGCCCAGGCCACCTCGGCGTCGCACCTGGTCGCCACCCGGGCCGTCATGGGGATGGGCGCCGCCCTGGTGATGCCGGCCACCCTGTCCATCCTCACCACCGTCTTCCCGCCCCAGGAGCGGGCCAGGGCCATCGCCGTCTGGGCCGGGCTGGCCGGCGCCGGAGCCGCCATCGGCCCCGTCGCCGGCGGCTGGCTCCTGGAGCACTTCTGGTGGGGATCGGTCTTCCTCGTGAACCTGCCCATCGTGGGCGTCGCCCTGGTCGCCGGCCACTGGTTGGTGCCCACCTCAAGGGATCCCAGCCGTCCGCCCCTCGACCCGGTCGGGGCGGCGCTCTCCATCGCCGGCCTGGGTGCGCTCCTCTACGCCATCGTCGAGGCGCCGACCCACGGCTGGACCGACCCGGTGACGGTCGTCACCGCCGCCGCCGCCATCACCGTCCTGGGCGCCTTCGCCGCCTGGGAGCGGCGCGTGGCGCACCCGATGCTGGACCTGCGCCACTTCCGCAACCCCCGCTTCAGCGCCGCCAGCGCCGCCATCACCCTGGTGTTCTTCGCCATGTTCGGCACCTTCTTCGTCCTCACCCAGTACCTCCAGCTGGTACTGGGCTACGGCGCCTTGGAGGCCGGCCTGCGCACGCTGCCGGCGCCGCTGACCATCATGGCCGCCGCCCCGGCCAGCGCCCGGCTGGTCGAGCGCCTCGGGCCCCGGGTCGTGGTGGCCACCGGGATGACCCTGGTCGCCGGTGGGCTGGTCCTGCTCTCGACCGCCAACGTGGGCTCCGGCTACGGGATCCTCGCCGCCAGCCTCGTGGTCCTGGCCGCCGGAATGGGCTTCAGCATGGCTCCCTCCACCGCTTCGATCATGGCCTCCCTGCCGCAGGGCAAGGCCGGCTGGGCTCGGCCGTGAACGACACGACCCGGGAGCTGGGCGGGGCGCTGGGCGTGGCCGTCCTCGGCAGCCTCCTGGCCTCCCAGTACAGCTCGGCCGTCGCCCGCAGCGTGGCCGGAATGCCGGAGGCGGCGGCGAACGCGGCCCGCAGCTCCCTCGGGGCGGCCCTCCAGCTGGCCGAGCGCGCCGGTGGGCCGGCGGGGGCCGCCCTGGCCCGGGC